>NZ_JBWKYF010000015.1:0-105193 GCF_059423605.1 Variovorax sp. GW460-12-1-14-LB1 | reverse complement strand
GCCCCAAGAGAACGACCAAAGGCGCGGCGACCCGGCTCCAAAATCTAGACAGTCTCATGGCATCAATTCAATTGAAATATTTGGTCACCGCATCTTATCGGCAGCACCCATCGATCTATAAAAAAGAAAAAAACGGCATCAATGGAATTGATATTTTTGTTTTCAATGCAGGTCCATTGAGCCACCCCGGCCTTCCAAACACGTTTGGCTATTGAGTACAGGGCGCAGTCGCACTTCGCTTGATCAGATGGCGCCGGCCAATGTGTACGCCCCGCCCCGCGCAGCGACGAGATTTCAATCGACGACCCGACGGCGCGCCGGACTACTTTTGGATGCACCGCGTAACGGCATGCTGTCCTTCGTAGCAAGAGACAAGCAACAGGGGGCACACAATGAACAAGACCGAGGCCTTGGCGGCCATGGTGGAAGTGGCACGGATCGGGCGCGGCATGACGCCTGCCGATGCACTCACGCAGCTGGGCGAGCTGATCGCGCAGGAGTCGCCGGACGATCCGGCGCATGACGTGAAGGTCGAGAAGCTGCTGCGCCTCGGCGCCTGCATCTGGTCATTGCGGCGCGGGGTGTTCCTGCCCGAGCCGCCCGGGCGCAGCGACGAAGCGGAGGCTGCGCCGGTGCAGCGACCCCGCGAGATCGCGCCCATCGGCACGGTGCCCGCGCGCGCATCGCACCCTGTCTCGCACCACCCGGTGATCCCGGCCCTGAGCACCTCGGTGCACTACGGGCTCGCGTCGGCCTTCACACCACCCGAAACTCCTCCACCACAAAGGCCGTGATCTCCGCCAGGAAGGTCTTCGCGTGCGCCATGGTGCGCTGGCCTTCGGGCGAGGCGAACGCGGCGTTCAGCGTGTCGGTGTTCTCGAACCACAGTTCCACGATGCCGTCGATCGGCAGCTCGGCGTAGCCGCAGGGCGTGCCCTTCTCGAACTCGCGCGCAACCACCACGTTCTGGCGGTAGCCGGCCACGCCGGGCATGCGGCGCACGTGGTCGGCGTGCACCTTCCATTCGCGGCGGAAGTCTTCTTCCGACTGCGCGACCGGGCGGCGCAGGGTCGAGATGCGCTTGAGCATCGCCGGCCCCGCCGACGATGCAGGCGGCGGCGCGATGACCTCGGTCTGCTCGACCGTCACGATGTGCAGCCCACCCAGGAAGTGACGCTCGTCGGCGCGGATCTCCGTCGCCAGCTCGCCGGTGTTGAAGACCGCATCGGCCTGCGCCGCCGCATCGAACTGCAGCTGCGAGAAACCATCGAAGTCCCACGGTCCGCGCGCGAAGTCGATGCCGCGCTGCAGCCGGTCGGTCACGCGGTTCTGGCGGTAAGCGCGCAGCGTGGGCAGCCGCGCGACAAGCGGGCCGTGGCGTTCGCGCCAGTGGCGGCTGAAGGCCTCGTCGGTCCAGCCGGGCTGCTTGCGGATCAGGCCCATGCGCAGGGTCGTGGTCGTGGGTTCGGTCATCGGTCGGTCTCCTTGTGGGGTGGCGCGTTCTGCGCTTCGGCGCGCGCACGCGCCAGGCCGGGCGCACGCTTGACGAGCCACACGCCGTGGCGCACGGGCCAGCGCCGGTACTGCGGATCGGCGCCGAGCGCGGCGGCCGCGTGGTGCGGCCAGTAAGGGTCGAACAGGGCTTCGCGGCCGAGCGCGACGAGGTCGGCCTGCCCGGCGGCGAGCACGGCCTCGGCCTGTTGCGCGTCGACGATCATCCCGACGGCCTGCGTGACCACGCCGGCCTCGCGCCGGATGCGCTCAGAGAAAGGCACCTGGAAGCCCAGGCCGCGCGGCACGGGCAGCGCGCGCGTCTCTTCGGTGAGGCCGCCCGAAGAGCAATCGATCACGTCGACGCCGCAGCGCTTCAGCTCGCGCGCGAGCACCACCGAGTCGTCGAGACTCCAGCCGTCGAGCGTGCCGTCCACGGCCGAGAGACGGCAGAACAGCGGCTTGCCAGCGGGCCATGCGGCGCGCACGCGCTGCGCGATTTCCAGTGCGAGCGACATGCGGTTCTCGCGGCTGCCACCGAGCGCGTCGTCGCGGTGGTTGGCATTGGGCGACAGGAAGCTCGCCACCAGGTAGCCGTGGCCGAAGTGCAGCTCGACCACGTCGAAGCCCGCCTGGTCGGCGCGCACGGTGGCATCGACAAAACGCTGCACGACCTCGGCCATGTCCGCCGCATCGAGAGCGCGCGGCGCCGACCAGCCGGGGCCGGCCGCGAGTGCGCTGGGGCCCAGGCGCTCCCAGGGTTCTTCATCGGCCGCCATGCGCGCCGGGTCGATGGCCGCCCCGCCCTCCCACAGCGGCTCGCTGCCGGCCTTGCGGCCCGCATGCGCGAGCTGCACGCCGATGGCGCTGCCTTGCGCGTGGACGAAATCGACCACGGCCTTCAGCGGTGCGATCTGGCTGTCGTTCCACAGGCCGAGGTCGGCGGTGCCGATGCGCCCGCGCGGATCGACGGCGGTGCTCTCGGTGAGGATCAGGCCCGCGCCGCCGAGCGCGAACTTGCCCAGGTGCACCAGGTGCCACGGCGTGGCATGGCCGCGCTCGGCGGCGTGCTGGCACATGGGCGAGATGACGATGCGGTTGGCCAGCGTGAGCTCGCGCAGCTGCAAGGGCTGGAACAGCAGGGGAAGAGATGAATCAGGCATGTGAAGGAATCAAGGGGCCGGCGCAGCCACGGGCCGCGTGCCGAGCCAGGTGCCGCTCATCACCGCGGCAAAGCCGAACAGGTGCCACCACGTGAGCACTTCGCCCAGCAGCAGCGCCGCGAACAGCACGCCGAACACCGGCACCCAGTAGAGAAAGACGGCCGTGCGCGCCACGCCGATGACGGAGATCGCACGGTTCCAGATGAGGTTGCCCGCGGCGGTGGCCGCGATGCCCGAGAACAGCACCAGCGCCCACGGCCACAGGCCGGGAAAGAGCTGCGCCGCGCCGAGCCGCGACGGCCCGAGCAGGGTGTGCACCACGAGCATGAACGTGCCGATGAGGTAGATGACCCAGCTGATCGACAGCGGATCGATCTGCCGCGCCAGCCGCTGCACGCCCACGCCGCCGACCGCGAAGCTCACCACCGACAGCGCGAGCATCAGGTCGCCGATGCCGGCGCTCGACAGCCCCGCGCCCGGGTGACTCAGCACCACCGCCGCCACGCCCGCGAAGCCCAGCGCCACGCCCACCATGCGGCGCGCCGTGAAGCGCTCGCCGAAGACCAGCGCGGCCATCAGCGCCGACACCAGCGGACTCAGCGCCATGATGAGCGCGCCGTTGGTGGCGGTGGAGCGCAGCAGCCCCTGCGCGAACAGGATCTGGTTGCCATAGACCATGAGGAAGGCGCAGCCCGCCATCACCGCGAGCTGCCGCGCCGTGAGCCGGGGCACGCCGCCGCGCCGCCACAGCACGATGGCGCTGAGCGCGATGCACGCCACGCCCATGCGCAGCGCCGCGAGCGGCAGCGTCTCGAAGGACGCAGTGAGCGCCTTCACGGCCGAGACGTTCACGCCCCACACGAGCATCGCGAGCAGCATCCAGCCCTGCACGGACGCGGGCGTGGCGCCGTGCGAGGGCGCAGGTTGGCTCACCTTAGCTTTCGAGCGCGTTCCACATTTCGATGTCGCGCTCGGCCGTCCAGATGCGCGGGTGCACATGGCCAGTCGCCTCGTCGTAGGCGCGGGTCACGTCGAAGGGCATGCAGTGGTCAAAGATCACCCAGTGGCCGTAGGTCGGGCGCAACGCGGCCACGGTTTCCTTGTAGATCACGTTGAGCGACTTGCCCTCGGCCACGCCGTTGTTCACCAGCGTGTAGACGTCGGAGATGAAGGCGCGCGTGGAGGCGATGGCCTTGCGCACGTCGGCGGCGTTTTCCAGTGCGGCGCCGCGGCCGGGCACCAGCTTCTCGAAACCGAAGCCGGCCAGGCGGTCCAGCGTTGTGGGCCAGTCGCGGAAGTAGCAGTCGCCCGCGTAGGCGGTGCTCTGGTATTCGACGAGGTCGCCGGCGAAGCAGATCTTCTGGTCTTCGAGGTAGGCGATGGTGTCGCCCTTGGTGTGGCCGCGGCCGACCTGCGCGATCTTCACCTCGAGCTTCTTGCCCAACCACACGCTCATCGTGCCATCGAAGGTCATGGTGGGCCAGGTGAGGCCAGCGGGCACCGACTCGACGTTGCGGAACAGGCGCGGGAAGCGGCCGATCTCGCTGGCCTTGTCCTGCTCGCCGCGCTCGACGATCAGGTCGTAGGTGTCGCGGCTGGCCAGGATCTGCTCGGCGCCTTCCTTGAAGTACGCCGACGCGCCCAGCACGCGCACCGCGTGGTAGTGGCTCAGCAGCACGTACTTGATGGGCAGCGGCGTGACTTCGCGGATGCGGCGGATCACGTCCTGCGCCATCGCGGGCGTGGCCTGGGTGTCGACCACCATCACGGCCTCGTCGCCGATGAAGACGCCGGTGTTGGGGTCGCCCTCGGCGGTGTAGGCGTAGGCGTTCTCCGAGAGGCGGGTGAACGAGACCTTCTTTTCTTCGAGGTCGGCCTGGCTGGCGAATTTCTTGGTGGTCATGAGTGGTCCTTTGATGTGAGCGATGAATTCAATGCGTACCGAGGTACGCGGACTTCACCTTGGGGTTGTCGAGCAGCTCGCGGCCGGAGCCTTCGAGCGTGATGCAGCCGGTTTCGAGCACGTAGGCGCGGTCGGCCACGCCCAGCGCCTGCTTGGCCATCTGCTCCACCAACAGGATCGTGAGACCCGAGCTGCGCAGCTGGCGGATAGCGTCGAAGATGTCCTTGATGATGAGCGGCGCCAGGCCCAGCGAGGGCTCGTCGAGCAGCAGCAGGCGCGGCTCGCTCATGAGCGCGCGGGCAATCGCGAGCATCTGCTGCTCGCCGCCCGACAGCGTGCCGGACAGTTGATGCGCGCGTTCTTTCAAGCGTGGGAAGCGCGCGAACTCGCGTTCGATGGCGCGCTCCACGAAGGCCTTGTCGCTGCGGCGCGAGTAGGCGCCCAGCATCAGGTTCTCGCGCACGGTCTGGTCGGGGAACACGCCGCGCCCCTCGGGCGACAGCGCCACGCCCAGGCCCACGCGCTGGTGCGCGGGCACGTGCGTGCAGTCCTTGCCGTCGATGAGCACGCGGCCTTCGGCCACGGGCTCCAGCCCGACGATGCTCTTGAGCAGCGTGCTCTTGCCGGCGCCGTTGGCGCCGATGATGGTGACGACCTCGCCCGCGCGCACTTCCAGGCTCACGCCCTTGACGGCCTCGATGGCGCCGTACGAGACCTTCACCGATTCGATTTTCAACATGATGGTTTCGGTCCTCTGGCTCAGGCGGGCACGGCGGCCATGTCTTCTTCGTCGTCCACGCCCAGGTAGGCCTCGACCACGCGCGGGTTCGACTGCACCTCGGCCGGCTTGCCTTCGGCGATCTTCACGCCGTAGTCGAGCACGATCACGTGGTCGGAGATCGACATCACGAGGTCCATGTGGTGCTCCACCATCAGGATGGACACGCCGCACTTTCCGATGCGCACCAGCAGTTCGCCGAGCTCGGCGGTTTCCTGCGGGTTGAGGCCGGCGGCGGGCTCGTCGAGCAGCAGCAGCTGCGGCTCGGTGGCCAGCGCGCGCGCCAGTTCCACGCGGCGCTGCAGGCCGTAGGACAGGCTGCCGGCGGGCCAGTGCGCCAGGTGGCCCAGGCCCACGAGGTCGAGCAGCTGCAGCGCGCGCTCGCGCGTGGCGCGCTCCTGCTTGCCGGCCGTGGGCCAGGCCACGAGCGACGACAGGAAGCCGTTGCTCATGCGGCTGTGCCGCCCCAGCATCACGTTGTCGAGCACCGAGAGGTCGGCGAACAGGCGCAGGTTCTGGAAGGTGCGGCCCATGCCCAGGCAGCAGATGGTGTGCGCCGGCTGGCCCACGATGTTGCGGCCCAGGAAGCGGATCACGCCCGCATCGGGTTCGACCACGCCGGTGAGCATGTTGATCATGGTGCTCTTGCCGGCGCCGTTCGGGCCGATGAGCGCATGGATGTGGCCGCGCTGCAGGCGGAACGACACGTCCTGCGCCGGCTTCACGCCGCCGTACGACTTGGTCACGCCCTGCACCACCAGCAGCTCGCCTTCGCCGCCGGGACCGATCTGCCCCGGCACGCCGTTGCCGGCCGCCCCTTCGCCGCGGTGGCGCGACTTCAGGAACCACTTGTTGAACAGGCCCACCACGCCGCCCGGCATCACGTACAGCGCGAACAGCAGCAGGAAGCCGTACAGGAAGTGCTGCGCCGAGGGCCAGCGCGCGAGCAGCGCGTCGGTCGCCGTGAGCAGCACCGCGCCCACGATGGGGCCGTACATCGAACCCGCGCCGCCGAACAGCACCAAGAGCAGGATGAAGATCGACAGGTGGAAGGTGATGAAGTCGGAGTTGATGTACTGGTTCTGCTGCGCCACGAGCGCGCCCGCGATGCCGCAGGTGACGGCCGCGACCACGAAGGCCATGACCTTGGCGCGGTACACGCGCACGCCCACCGACGACGAGGCGATCTCGTCCGCCTGCAGCGACAGCAGCGCGCGGCCGAAGCGGCCCTTCAGCAGGTTGCGCAGCAGCAGGTGCAGCGCGGCGCTGAGCACGATGCCCAGGATCACCCATTGCACGCTGCTCAGGGGCTGGCCGTTCCAGGTCAGCGGGCGGATGCCGTAGATGCCCTGCGCGCCGCCGAACACGTCGGTCCATTCGCCCACGAGCTTCTCGACCACGATGCCGAAGGCCAGCGTGACCATCGCGAGGTACGGGCCCTTCACGCGCAGCGAGGGCAGCGCGATGAGCACACCGCACACGCCAGAGACAACCGCCGCGATCACCAGCGCGAGCCACGGGCTCAGCTCGGTGCGCGAGGTGATGAGCGCGACCGCATACGCGCCGGCCGCGAACAGGCCGGCCTGGCCCAGCGATTTCTGGCCTGCGTAGCCGACCAGCACGTTCATGCCGGCGGCGCACAGGTAGTAGACGCACATCATGAAGGCGATGCGCAGGTAGTAGTCGTTGCCGGACAGCGAGACCAGGCCGCACAGCACAGCCGCCACCAGCACCACGGCGGCGGGATGGGCGAGGCGCTTCATACCTTCTCCACCGTCGAGCGGCCGAACAGGCCCGTGGGCCGGAACGCCAGCACCAGGATCACGAGCGCGAACACCGCCACCTCGCGCCACTGCGCCTGCCAGAGATTCACCATCGACTCGAGCACGCCGAGCAGGAAGCCGCCGATGACACAGCCGCGCGGGTTGCTCAGCCCACCGATCATGGCGCCCGAGAAACCCTTGAGCCCCACGGTGAGCCCCATGAACAGCGATGCCTGCGCGATGGGCGCGAGCAGAAAGCCCGACAGCCCCGCCAGCGCCGAACTGACGACGAAGGCGCCGATCATCATGGCGTTGGTGTTGATGCCCATGAGGCTGGCGACGTTGCCGTTCTGCGCCACGGCGCGCATGGCCTTGCCGATCATGGTGCGGTTCATCACGCGGTCGAAGCCGATCATCACGACCACGGCCACGCCCAGCGTCAGCAGTTCCTGCGGGCGCACGCCCACGCCGAACATGCGGATCACGGTGTCGCCCACGGGCGCGGGCACCACCACGGGCTTCGGGCCCCAGATGGCCAGGCCCACGCTCTGCAGGATGACGCCGAAGCCCAGCGTGCTCATGACCCAGGCCATGCCCGGGCGGCCCGCGAACGGGCGCACGCCGAGCACGTAGAGCAGCCAGCCCAGGAGGCCCATCACGCCGAGCGCGGCGACCAGCGCAAACAGCTGCGCGCCCGCGCCGGGCACGGCGTCGCCGAAGGTGGTGGAACTGAGCGGCTTGCCCAGCACGAGGAACAGCGCGCTCATGCCGATGAACGCACCGGCCGAGACGAACTCGCCGTGCGAGAAGTTCAGCGTCTTGGTCGTCGTGAACGTGATGCTGAATCCCAGCGCCACCAGCGCATAGGCACCGCCGACGGCGAGCCCGCTGATGAGCGCCTGCAGGAGCGCTTCAACCATGGTGTGTATCTCCGTTGCGGAACGGGGCCGTGCCCCGCTCCTTTTGGTCTCAGACGTTTATTGCTTGAAGTCAGCCGGCTTGAGCGCACCGATCAGCGCGTCGCTGTAGGGCAGCAGCTTGCCGTCCTTCCAGCGGATCCAGACCAGGTCCTTGGCCGTCAGGGCTTCGTGGTTGGTCTTGCTGAAAGGCTTCTCGTAGGTCTTGAGCACGCCCTGCACCGGCGTCTTCAGGTCTTCGAGCGCCGCACGCACGGCGGCGCCGTCGGTGCTGTTGGCCTGCTTCATGGCCTGGGCCAGCAGCAGCACCGAGTCGTAGCCGTGCAGCGCGAACGAGAACGAGCCCGGTGCCTTCAGCTTGCTGCCGATGCGGTCGAACAGCTTCTGCTGCACGGGCGTGCGCGTTTCGCTCACAGTGCGCATGAAGATCGGCTTCTCGGCCAGGGCCTTGCCGGCCGCGTCGTAGAAGGTGATGTTGTCGGCCGCCCACGAGGTGAGCGTCAGCGGGAAGTAGTTGATCTTCTCCATGCTGCGCACCAGCTGCGCGATGGGCGTGCCCTGCGCCCACACCACCACGGTGTCGACGTTGGCGGCCTTCATCTTGGACAGCTGCGAGGTCATGTCGGTGTCGCCGACGCCGAAGCGCTCGGTGGCCGCGATCTTGATGTCCTGCAGCTTGGCGATTTCTTCCATGTCCTTCAGGCCGCCCTGGCCGTAGCCGGTGGTCTCGGCCATGAGGCCCACGACCTTGGAGCCGGCCGTGTTGCGCTTCACGTAGGCCATCAGCGCAGCGACCTGCTCGCGGTCGACCATCGAGACGCGGAACATGTAGTTGTCGGCACCGGCGCTCATCGGCTTGGTGATGTCGGTGCCCGAGCCCACGTTGCCCAGCACGGGGATCTTCTTCTGGTTGGCGATGTGCTTCCAGGCCATGGCGTTGCCCGAGTTGGTGGGGCCGAACACGGCGACGACCTTCTCGTTGTCGACCAGGTCGCTCATGTTCTGGATCGACTTCGGCGGCGCCGAGACGTCGTCGCGCGTGACCAGCGTGAACTTCCGTCCGAGCGCGCCGCCGGCGGCGTTCAGGTCGGCAATGGCCGCTTCCATGCCCAGCACCGCGGCCTGGCCGCTCTGCGCCGAAGGCGAAGCCGAGAGGTCGCCGTTGTAGCCGAGCTTGATGTCTTGCGCGTAGGCGCCTGCCGAGAACGCAGCGAAGGCGGCGGTCGCGAGCAGGGTCTTGTACAGACGGATCGTTTTCATTCTTTGTCTCCTAAGGGTTGACGGACGGGGAACGGGAAATCGAAAAGGAAGAGGCGTGGCTCAGACGGCGAGGAAGCCGCCGTCCACCGGCAGCGTGATGCCGGTGACGTAGCGCGACATGTCGCTGGCCAGGAAGATCACCGGGCCCACCAGGTCTTCGGTCTGGCCGACGCGGCCCAGCGGGATGCGCGTCATGAACGACTCGAGGCGCTGCGGGTTCTCGCGCGTGGCGGCGGTCATGGGCGTCTCGATCACGCCGGGTGCCAGTGCGTTCACGCGCACGCCGGCCGGCGCGAGCTCCTGCGCCAATGACTGCGTGAGCATCTTGATCGCGCCCTTCGAGGGCGAGTAACCCAGGCTCGCGGCCTGCCCTGCATAGGCGGCGATGGAGGCGATGTTGATGATCGAGCCCTTCGTCTGCTTGAGCACGGGGATGAAGGCCAGCGTGGTGTTGAAGGTGCCGTGCACGTTCACGTCGATGGTCTTCTTCCAGTTGGCCGCGGCGTTCGGGCTGCTGGTGGTCTCGCGGATGATGATGCCGGCGTTGTTCACCAGCAGGTCGACGTGGCCGACCTCTTGCGCCACGCGCGCGGCCAGTGCCTGGCAGGCCTCGGGCGCGGTGACGTCGAGCACGAACGACCAGGCCTCGCCGCCTTCGGCGCGCACCAGTTGCGCGGTCTCGGCCACGGTGGCTTCGTTCATGTCGGTGACGACGACGCGCGCGCCCGCCTGGGCCAGGCCGAGCGCGAGCGCGCGGCCGTTGCCCTGGCCGGCGCCGGTGATCAGCGCGAGACGGCCTTCGAGCAGGCGCGGTGCGACGTGAGGAGGAAAGGGCATGGTCGGCTCCTTGGGTTGAATGCGTGCGTGCGTTGAATCGGAACGGGGTCAGGCGCCGCGCGGCACGGCCACGGCTTCGCGCTGCTCGACGTGCAGGGGCGCGGCGGCTTCGGCCTGCGCGACCTGCAGGCCTGCGACGTAGCCGAAGGTGAGCGCCGGGCCGAGCGTGATGCCCGCGCCGGGGTAGTTGCCGCCCATCACGCTGGCCGCGTCGTTGCCGACGGCGTACAGGCCCTTGATCGGCTGACGGTCGGCGTCGAGCACGCGCGTCTTCTCGTCGGTGACGAGGCCGGCGAAGGTGCCGATGTCGCCGATCACCAGCTTGATCGCGTAGTACGGCCCGTTGTCCAGCGGCGCGACGCAGGGGTTCGGCGTGACGTTGGCGTCGCCCTGGTAGCGGTTGTAGGCCTTGCTGCCCTTGCCGAAGGCGGGGTCGTCGCCGGTGCGCGCGCCTTCGTTGAACGCTTGCACGGTGGCTTCGAGTGCGGCGGGGGCGATGCCGATTTCCTTGGCCAGCTCGCCGATGCTCGCGCCGCGCTTGAGGTAGCCGGTCTTCAGGTGGCGGCCGATGGGCAGCGGCGCGGGCGCGACGCAGCCCAGGCCGTAGTCGCGCAGCGCCTTGTGGTCGCACAGCAGCCAGGCCGTGACCTCGGGCTCGCCCTCGCAGGCCTTGACCATCGCCTGCACGAAGTCGTGATACGAGTTGCCTTCGTTGCCGAAGCGCTTGCCCTTGGGCGTGACCGCGATCACGCCGGGCTTGGCGCGGTCGATGAAGTGCGGCATGACGCCCTTGCTGCCGTCGGGGCGCGTGGTGACCGAAGCCGGCACCCAGGCCGCGGCGTGCGGGATGGTGCCGTCGACGCGGCCGCCCACGGCTTCGGCCAGGCGCAGGCCGTCGCCGGTGTTCGTGGAAGGCGACGGCGAGTAATGCTCCTTGCCCGTCGGTGCGTGCGGGAACAGCTGCTTGCGGCGCTCCACGTCGTACGGGAAACCGCCGCAGGCCAACACCACGCCGCGTTTGGCGGTGATGCGCACTGTCTTGCCTTCGTGCTGCACCACGGCGCCCGAGACGCCGTCGTACTCGACCACGAGCTTCTTCACGGGCGACGAGAGCCACACGGGAATGTCCAGGTCCATCGCGGCCTTGGCCAGGCGGCCGGCCAGCGCGTTGCCGTTGGTCAGCGTCATGCCGCGGCCGTGGCGCACCACGTCCAGGAAGTGCCGGGTCAGGCGCTTGGTGACGTACCAGAACGAGGTCGGCGACTTGAAGGCCCGCATGAAGTGTTTGATCTCGGGGCCCGAGCCCAACATCATCCCGAACACCGTGAGCTCGGGCAGCGGCGGCGCCAGGTGCTTGATGCGCGCACCGAGCTCGCGGCCGTCGAACGGGCGCGTGACCATCGAACGCCCGCCGGGCTGGCCGCCGGGCGCTTCGGCGTGGTAGTCGGGGAAGACGGCCGGCATGTCGAACTGCACGCAGGTGTTGCGCGTGAAGAAGTCGATGGCCTTGGGGCCCATGTCGAGGAAGGCGCCCACGCGCGCCGCATCGAAGTGCGTCGTGGTCTCGTGCTTCATGTAGTCGAGCGCCGCACCGGGCGGCTCATGGATGCCCTGCTCCGTGGCCAGGCGCGTGCCCGGAATCCACAGCCAGCCGCCCGAGCGCGCGGTGGTGCCGCCGAAGCGCGGCTCTTTCTCGACCACCAGCACCTTCAAACCCTGCGACGCCGCCGTGACGGCGGTGGCCATGCCCGACGCGCCGCTGCCGACGACGAGGACATCGCATTCCCACGTGTTCTGTTCCATCTCTGCCTCTGTTCGCTCTCGTGTTGTGTGTACGACTTAAGTTGCGGCGGAGTGTAGGCAGCGATGTTGATATGGTCAAGTCGTTTAGTTACTATCAGATGATCAGTCATCGTCGATTGAACACGACAATATCAGTAGAAACCCTGATGGCTATACTCGCTCCCACTCTCAACCCCCACGCCGGGCGCCCCATGGAAAAGCCAAGACGTGGCATTCAATCCGTCGAAATCGGAACGCAATTGCTGGTCGCGCTCGGCCGGCACGTGGCGCCCATGGCGCTGCGCGATCTCGGCAAGGCCGCCGGCGTGCCGGTCGGCAAGGCGCACCCCTACCTGGTGAGTTTTCTGAAGGTCGGCTTCGTGGTGCAGGACGGCACCGGCCGCTACGAGCTGGGCCCGCTGGCCCTGCAGCTGGGCCTGGCCAAGCTGCAGCGGCTCGACCCGATCAAGGAAGCCTCGCCCCTCATCGAAGCGCTCGCGTCGGAGACCGAGCAGAGCATCGCGGTCGCGGTCTGGGGCAACTTCGGGCCGACCGTGGTGCGGCTGGAAGAACCGATCCACCCGCTGCACGTGAACCTGCGCACCGGCACCGTGATGTCGCTGGCCTACACGGCCACGGGCCGGCTGTTCGCGGCCTACCTGCCGCCGAAGGTGGTGGAAAAGATGATGCTCGAAGACCTGGCGCGCACGCGTCCGGCCGACGGGCGCGGCGCCAGCGAAGAGCTGTCGAAGTCGCAGATCGAAGCGCTCCTGGTCGAGACGCGGTTGCACGGCATCTCGCGCACGCTGGGCCAGCCGATTCCGGGCATCGACGCCTTCTGCGCGCCGGTGTTCGACTCGACCAACAACCTGGTGCTGGGCATCACGGCCATGGGACCCGAGGCCACCTTCGACAGCGACTGGAACGGCCGCGTGGCCGTGCCGCTGAAGGCCTGCGCACTCGAAATCTCGCGCCGCCTGGGCTTCGTGCCCACCGACGAAGCGGGCTGAACCGCCGGCCCGTGCCGTGTAGGCAGGCGCTCACGCGCTTGGTTTGCCTTATCCCGCACGCGCGGGCCGCAGACGCGGCCACCGTAGAGGCCTACCTACCTCACGGAGACCGGTCATGAAAAGCATCATCCTTTGGCTCTGCGGCGTCCCGCTGATCGTGATCATCGGGCTGAAGGTGTTCGGCATTCTCTGACCGGCCACGCGCCACGACGAACGATCCCGCTTCCTCCTCACGGCGCTTCTTGCGTCGTTACAGCGCCCCTCCCGGGGCGCTTTTTTTGCGGATCGATCCGGTCAGTGCCGCTCAGTGGGTATTGCGCCGCAGCTGCTGCACGTCTTCATGCAGCGAATGCGCCCAGCTGCGGCGCTCGCGGCTGTACGAAGGCTGCGGCTCGCCGAAGCGCACGATGGCCAAAAGCGGCGGCGCGCGCAGCGTGTTCCACACCGAGGCCAGCAGGCTGTCGTCGTCGATGTAGCGCGGCGCTTGGCTGGTCTCGCCGGTGGCGGCGTCGGCAAAGCGCAGCGCGGCCGGGATCACCGGCGCGCCCGAGGAAATCGCGGCCTGCAGCAGGTTGGCGTGGAACGGCAGCAGCCCGCGCCCGTCGCTCGTGGTGCCTTCGGGGAACACGCCGATCAGGTCGCCGCCGCGCAGCGCCTCGGTCATGTGGTGCACCACGCGCATGGCGTCGCGCCGGCGCTCGCGCTCGATGTAGAGCGTGCCCGAGCCGGTGGACAGCGTGCCGATCACCGGCCACTGCTTGACGTCCGACTTCGACACGAAGCGCACATGGCGCGCCGCATGGATGGCGGTGATGTCGAGCCACGACAGGTGGTTGCAGATGAGCAGCGCCGGCCCGTGCGCGGGCGGCTCGCCCTGCACGCGCAGCGTGACGCCCATGATCTGCAGCATGCGCGCCGACCAGGCCTGCACGCGCGCGTTGCGCTCGTCCTGCGGCAGGCGGGGGAAGGTGAAGCGGATCGTCCACCAGCCCGACAGCGCATGCGAGGCCGCATGCAGCAGGCGCCAGCCGGCCTTCAACGAGTGCAGCATCTGGACGCGGGCCCTCTTCTTCTTTTTGACGGCGTGCTGTGTGGCGGACGGCTGTCGCTCAGCCGTGCACGACGCGGCCGGCCACCAGCGTGTGGCGCGCGCGCCCCTGCATCGGGTAGCTGGAGAACGGCGTGTGCTTGCCCTGGCTGCGCAGCGCCTCGGGCACCACCTGCCATTCGAGCGACGGATCGGCGATGCACAGGTCGGCCACGCCGCCCTCGGCGATGCGGCCGATGCCGCTGGCCGCGTCGGCCGCGTTCAGCAGGCGCGCGGGCGCCGAGGTGACCACCTCGATGGCGCGCGACAGGCCCGTGCCGCTGCGCTCGCCCCACTGCAGCGCGAGCGGCAGCAGCAGTTCGAGGCCGGTGGCGCCGGGTTCGGCTTCGGCAAAGGGCAGCGTCTTGGCGTCGGCCTCGACCGGCGTGTGGTCGGACACCAGCGCGTCGATGGTGCCGTCGGCCAGCGCGGCCGAGAGCGCGTCGCGGTCGCCCTGCTGGCGCAGCGGCGGGTTCAGGCGCGCGCGGCTGTCGAAGAAGCCGATGTCGGTGTCGGCCAGGTGCAGCGAGTTGATGCTGACGTCGCAGGTGATCGGCAGGCCCTGCGCCTTGGCCTCGCGCACCAGCGCCACGCCGCGGGCGCTGGAGATGCGGCACAGGTGCACGCGCGCGCCGGTGCTCTTCATGAGCTCGATGATGGTGAAGATGGCGATCGTCTCGGCCGCCACCGGCACGCCGCCCAGGCCCAGCCGCGTGGCGAGCGCGCCGCTGGCGGCGACGCCCTTGCCCAGGTCGCGGTCCTGCGGACGCAGCCACACGGTGTAGCCGAAGGTGCTGGCGTACGACAGCGCGCGCTGCAGCACCTGCGTGTCGGCCAGCGGCACGTCGGCCTGGCCGAAACCGATGCAGCCGGCCTCGGTGAGCTCGGCCATCTCGGTGAGCACGCCGCCAGCCAGGTTGCGCGTGAGCGCGCCGAGCGGGAACAGGCGCGCGCACTGCAGCTTTTCGGCGCGGAACTTGAGCATCTCGACCAGGCCGGGCTCGTCGAGCACGGGGTCGGTGTCGGGCGGGCACACGAGGCTGGTCACGCCGCCCGCGATGGCCGCGGCCATTTCGCTTTCGAGCATGCCTTCGTGCTCGTAGCCCGGCTCGCGCAGGCGCGCGGCGAGGTCGACCAGGCCGGGGGTGACGATGCAGCCCGTGGCGTCGAGGGTGCGCTCGGGCTTGAAGCCCGCCGGTGCGCGTCCGATGCCGGCGATCTTGCCGTCGGCGATGGCGATGTCGGTGGGCTTGTCGGTGCCCGAGGCGGGGTCGACCACGCGGCCGTTGGTGATGAGGATGTTCATGCTTCGTTCCCTGCCACGATGCTCATGACGGCCATGCGAACGGCGATGCCGAAGGTGACCTGCGGAAGGATCACGCTCTGCTTGCCGTCGACCACGGCGGAGTCGATTTCGACGCCACGGTTGATCGGGCCCGGGTGCATCACGATGGCGTCGGGCTTGGCCAGCTGCAGCTTTTCCTGCGTGAGGCCGAAGGTCTTGAAGAACTCCTGCGACGAGGGCAGCAGCGCACCGCTCATGCGCTCGTTCTGCAGGCGCAGCATGATGACGACGTCGCAGTCCTTGATGCCTTCTTCGAGCGTGTGGCACACGCGCACGCCCATGCCGGCCATGTCGGCGGGCACCAGCGTCTTCGGGCCGACCACGCGCACTTCGGCGCAGCCCAGCGTGGTGAGTGCATGGATGTCCGAACGCGCCACGCGCGAGTGCAACACGTCGCCGACGATCGCGACCGTGAGGTTCGAGAAGTCTTTCTTGTAGTGGCGGATCGTGTACATGTCGAGCAGCCCCTGCGTCGGGTGCGCGTGGCGGCCGTCGCCGGCGTTCACCACGTGCACGTGCGGTGCGACGTGCTGCGCGATCAGGTACGGCGCGCCCGACTCGCTGTGGCGCACCACGAACAGGTCGGCGGCCATGGCGCTCAGGTTGGCGATGGTGTCCAGCAGCGACTCGCCCTTGGTGGCCGAGGAGCGCGCGATGTCCAGGTTGATGACGTCGGCGCTCAGGCGCTTGGCCGCGATCTCGAAGGTGGTGCGCGTGCGCGTGCTGTTCTCGAAGAACAGGTTGAACACGCTCTTGCCGCGCAGGAGCGGCACCTTCTTCACCTCGCGGTCGCTCACGCTCGTGAAGTTCGCAGCGGTGTCGAGGATGTGCGTGACGATGTCCTTGGGCAGGCCCTCGATCGACAGCAGGTGGATCAGCTCGCCGTTCTTGTTGAGCTGCGGATTTCGCTTGTAGAGCATTACTTGTTGTCCTCCACCTTGAGGCTGAAGGCGCCGTCGTCGGCGCGTGCGAGGGCTAGCAATTGGGTGTCGGGCAGCTTGAGCGTCGTTGCTGCGAAGTCGGCGGCGACGGGCAGTTCGCGGCCACCACGGTCGACCAGCACGGCGAGCCGCACACAGGCGGGGCGGCCGAAGTCGAACAGCTCGTTGAGCACGGCGCGGATGGTGCGGCCGGTGTAGAGCACGTCGTCGAGCAGCAGCACGTCGGCACCGTTCACGTCGAAGGGCAGCGCGGTCTGCGCGCTGGCCGAGAGGCCGCGGCGCGCAAAGTCGTCGCGGTGCATGGCCGACGAAATCACGCCGGGGGCACCGGCCAGGCCCAGGTCTTTCTGCAGGCGCTCGACCAGCCAGGCGCCGCCGGAGGTGATGCCCACCAGTTTCGTCTCGGGGCGCATCAGCGCCTTCACGCCGGACAGCAGCGTCGTGTAGAGCGCTTCGGCATCGGGGATTGAACTCACGGGAGACTCCTCAAAAACTGTTCCAGGATGATGCAGGCCGACGCCGCGTCGGCATCGCGGGCGCCGGAGGCCAGCGCCTCGGTGGTGCTGTAGCGCTCGTCCACCTCGAACACCTGGAGGTTGAAACGGCCGCGCAACTGGCGCGCGAACTTCTGCGCGCGGCGGGTGTTCTCGTGCGGGGCACCGTCGGGGTGGTAGGGCACGCCGACCACCAATGCGTCGGGTTGCCATTCCTTGATGCGCGCCTCGACCTGCGCAAAGCGGGCGTCGGCGCCCTCGGCCTTGATGGTGGCCTGCGGGGTCGCCGTGCGCAGCAGCCGGTTGCCGCTGGCCACGCCGGTGCGCTTGGCGCCGAAGTCGAAGGCCAGGAAGCTCTGGAAATGCGCGGGAACGGCGGCGGGGACAGGAACAGGAGCGGATGCAGGCGCGTCGGACATGACGTCGCTCATGCGTGGCCCGCGTCGGGGGACAGCGTCCAGGCTTCGAGCCCCAGCAGCATCAGCGCCTTGTCGTAACGCTTTTCCACCGGCGTATCGAAGATCACGGCCGGGTCGGCCAGCACGGTGAGCCAGCTGTTCTCGGCCAGTTCGGACTCCAGCTGGCCCTCGCCCCAGGCCGAATAGCCCAGCGAGACCAGCACCTTGCGCGGGCCGGCGCCGGTGGCCAGGGCCTCCAGCACGTCCTTGGAGGTGGTCATTTCGAGCCCGCCGGGGATGGTCATGGTCGAGGCGTAGACCGATTCCTCGGGCTTCTCGGCCTGGGTGAACACCGGCTCGTGCAGCACGAAGCCGCGCTCGGTCTGCACCGGGCCGCCCTGGAAAACGGGGGCGTCGCCCAGCTCGGGGCGGGCCAGGTGCAGCTCGATCTTCTCGAACAGCACCTTGAGGTTGATATCGCTGGGTTTGTTGATCACCAGCCCGAGCGCACCGCGCTCGCTGTGTTCGCAGAGGTAAACGACGCTGCGGTTGAAAGTTTTGTCTTCCATCCCCGGCATCGCGATCAGAAAGTGATGCGTCAGGTTCATCGGGGCAGAATCGGCAGCCATATGCCCCCGATTTTACTGGCCGTCGACAAGACCTATCCCAAAGGGCTCATGTGGTTTCGCCGGGACCTGCGGGTGGACGACAACGCGGCGCTGTACCGGGCGCTGCGGGCCTGCCGGCAGGTGGTGTGCGTTTTCGTGTTCGACCGGGCGATCCTGGACGCCCTGCCCCACGCGGACCGGCGGGTCGAATTCATCCGCGAATCGCTGGCGGAGCTCGAAGCCGAGCTGCGCGGCCTGGGCAGCGGGCTCATCGTGCGGCACGCGGTGGCCGCCGACGAGATTCCCGCGCTGGCCCACACGCTCGACGTGCAGGCGGTGTTCGCCAACCGCGACGACGAACCCGACGCCCTGGCGCGCGACGCCCGCGTGCTCGGCGCGCTGGCCAACACGGGCATCAGCTTCCACACCTTCAAGGACAGCACGGTCTTCGACCGCGACGAGGTCATGACCAAGGCCGGCCTGCCCTACACGGTGTTCACGCCGTACAAGCGGGCCTGGCTGGCGAAGGTGGATTCGTTCTTCCTGAAGTCGTACCCCGTGCGCAGCCACGCCGACGCGCTCGCCCCGCCACCGCCGGCCCTGAACGGGCCGGTGCCCACGCTGGGCGAGATCGGCTTCGAAAGCACCAACCTCCAGACGCTGGAGATCCCCACCGGCACGCGCGGCGCGGGCGCGCTGTTCGAAGACTTTTTCGAGCGCATCGACCGCTACGACGAGGCGCGCAACTTCCCCGCCGTGCGCGGGCCCAGCTACATGGGCGTGCACCTGCGCTTCGGCACGGTGTCGATCCGCCAGCTGGCCAGCGTGGCGCACCAGCTGGCGCTGCAGGGCAACACCGGGGCCGCGACCTGGCTCAGCGAGCTGGTCTGGCGCGACTTCTACTTTCAGATCCTGGCGCACTTTCCGCATGTGCACGCGAACGGCGAGTCGAAGAGCTTCCGCCCCGAGTACGACAAGATCGCCTGGCACCACGGCAAGCACGCCGACCAGCTCTTCGACGCCTGGTGCGAAGGCCGCACCGGCTATCCGCTGGTCGATGCGGCGATGCTGCAGATCCGCCAGAGCGGCTACATGCACAACCGGCTGCGCATGGTCGTGGCGAGCTTCCTGTGCAAGGACCTGGGGCTGGACTGGCGGCGCGGCGAGCGCTACTTCGCGCTGCACCTGAACGACTTCGAGCTGGCCTCGAACAACGGCGGCTGGCAATGGGCCAGCTCGACCGGCTGCGACGCCCAGCCCTACTTCCGCATCTTCAACCCCGTGACGCAGAGCGAACGCTTCGACCCCGAGGGCAAGTTCATCCGCCGCTACCTGCCGCAGCTGGCGGGCCTGTCGAGCGTGGCGATCCATGCGCCGTGGCTGGCCTCGCCGGTCGAGCTGGAGGCAGCGGGCGTCAGGCTGGGCGAGAACTACCCGAAGCCCGTGGTGGACCACGCCGAGGCGCGGGAGAAGACGATGCAGCGCTATGCGGCGGCGCGGGCCAAGGCCCTGCAAAAGCCGTAACCCAAGAGAAAGGGCCCCGAAGGGCCCTTTTCTTTTTCGCGCCGATTGCCGGCGCCGCCGAGCCTGATCAGGCCACCGCCAACGCGGCCGGCTCGCTCGTGTAGGCACGCACCAGGCGCAGCAGTTCCTCTTCCGAGTACGGCTTGCCCAGGTAGTGGTTCACGCCCAGGTCGCGGGCGTACTCGCGGTGCTTCTCGGCGATGCGCGAGGTGATCATGATGATCGGCAGCTCGGCCAGGGCCACGTCGGCGCGGATGTTGCGGGCCAGGTCGAAGCCGTCCATGCGCGGCATCTCGATGTCCGACAGCACCACGGCCGGGCGCTCCTGCTGCAGTCGCTCGAGCGCCTGCAGGCCGTCGGCCGCGAGCGACACGCGATAGCCTTCGCGCTGCAGCAGGCGCTGCGTGACGCGGCGCACAGTGATGGAGTCGTCCACCACCAGCACGAGCGGGATCTGCGGCACCACCGGAGCAAAGGCGGCCGGCGTCTGCGGCGCGCCGGTGTCCACCGAAGCGGCATGCGTCGGCGCGGCCAGCGCGGCGGTCTGGCGCGCACGCGCCTGGTCGCCATGCACCGCGGCCAGCGCCACCGGGTTGTAGATGAGCGCCACCGCACCCGAAGCCAGCACCGAGATGCCGGCCAGGCCGGGCAGCCGCGCGAGCTGCGGGCCGAGGTTCTTGACCACGACTTCCTGGTTGCCCAGCACTTCGTCCACGTGCAGGGCCACGCGCTGCGCCGCGCTTCGCACGATCACCAGCGTGTTGTTCTTGGTGGCGGCGTGCTCGCTGCGGATGGAATGCTGCAGCAGCGCGCCGGCCCAGTAGAACGGCACCTGCTCGCTGCCGAAGGCGAAGCTGTGGTTCAGGTAGGCGGCCTCGAGGTCGGCACCGCTCACGCGCTGCACGAGTTCCACGAGGTTCGACGGCACGCCGATCGACACCTCGCCCGCGCGCAGCATGACCACGTGCGTCACGGCGGTGGTCAGCGGCAGCACCAGCTTGAAGGTGGTGCCCTGGCCCGGCGTGCTGTGCGTTTCGATGCGGCCGCCGAGCGCGGCGATCTGCGCGCGCACCACGTCCATGCCGATGCCGCGGCCGGCCAGTTCGGACACCTGCCCGGCGGTGGAGAAGCCGGGCTTGAAGATCAGCTCGGTGGCTTCTTCGGGCGACAGCTCCTGGTCGGGGCCGAGCAGGCCGAGGGCGCGGGCGCGTTCGGCGATGCGCTTCTGGTCGAGGCCGGCACCGTCGTCACGGAAGCTCACCGACACGTCGTTGCCTTCGTGGTGCAGGTCGATGACGATGAGACCGCTGGCGTCCTTGCCGGCCTTCTCGCGCGCTGCCACATCCTCGATGCCGTGCGCCACGCAGTTGCGCAGCAGGTGTTCGAAGGCGGGCGTCATGCGGTCGAGCACGCCGCGGTCCATTTCGATGGAGCCGCCGACGATGTCCAGGCGCACCTGCTTGCCGGTGTCCTTCGAGGCCTGGCGCACCACGCGGTACAGGCGGTCGGAGATGCCTTCGAACTCCACCATGCGCGTACGCAGCAGGCCGCGCTGCAGTTCGCGCGTCTGGCGTGCCTGCACGCTCAGGTCGTCTTCCGTGGCCTGCACGGTCTTCTGCAAGGTGCGCTGCACGGTGGCCACGTCGTTCACCGACTCGGCCATCATGCGCGTGAGTTCCTGCACGCGGGTGAAGCGGTCGAACTCGAGCGGGTCGAAACTCTGCTGCGAGTCCTTGGCCTGTGCCAGGCGCGACTGCATCTGGCTTTCGGCCTGCACCTCGATGTCGCGCAGCTGCTGGCGCAGGCGGTCGAGGTTGCCCGTGAGGTCGGCGAGCGAACCGCGCAGCTGGCCCAGTTCGGCCTCAAGGCGCGAGCGCGTGATGATGACCTCGCCGGTCTGCGCGACCAGGCGGTCGAGCAGCTGGGTGCGGATGCGCACCGCCTGGCCCGACGCTGCACGCAGCGGCGCGAGCAGGGCCGGCGCGGGGCGCGGCAGCAGGGACGACGGGGCTTCCACGGCGGATTCGGCGGAGGCCGCTTCAGCCTGGTCGTCGTTCGCCGACTCGCGCACCTCGGGCGCCGCCTGCACGCGCTGGATGGCGGGTGCGGTCGGGCTGGCGGTGGCGATCAGCTGGGCCACTTCGACCTGGGCGGCGTCGTCGGCCGCGCGCAGGGCGTCGAAGGTGTGTTGCAGCGTGTCCAGGCGCGTGAGCAGCTTCTCGATGTCGGCCCGCTCCGCCCCCTGGGAGCCCAGGAGCTCGATCTCGGACTCCATGCGGTGCGCGCGCTCGCCCAGGCGCATGGCGCCGGCCAGCCGTGCGCTGCCCTTGAGCGTGTGCAGCGTGCGCAGCACCGAGGCGCGCGGCGCGGCGTCGTCGGGGTGGTGCGACCACTGGCGCAGCGCCTCGCCCAGCTGGGGCATCAGTTCGGCAGCCTCTTCCTCGAAGATCGGGAACAGGTCGACGTCGACCGCATCGGCCAGGTCGATGGCGTCTTCGTTGTCGTCCAGTACCACGTCGGCGAAGGCGTCGTTGGCGACGACCTGCTTGGGCAGCAGCGTCTCGAAGCGGGCCGCGGCGATCTCGGGCGGCATCGGCGCTGCGGCGATTTCGCGCAGCGCCTGCAGCGTGGCTTCGGACGGATCGCGCAGGAAGCCGACGGCGAACTGGTGCAGCAGGCGACGCAGCTCGTCGGCCGCGGCGACCAGCACGACGCCCTGTTCGCGCGTGCCGCTGCCCTGCATCTGCAGGTGCTGCAGCGCCGATTCGAGCAGGCGGGCCATGCCCGAGAGGCTGTGGAAGCCGACGGTGGCCGAGCTGCCGGCCAGCGAATGCGCCAGCGCGATGGTCGAGTCGGGCAGGCGCTCGTGGGTTTCGAGCGCCCATTCGCCGACATCGGTCGCCAGCTGGCGGGACCATTCGTCGGCTTCGTTGAGGTAGACGTTGTACAGCGCGATGCCGATGCGCAGCGGACCGATCACCTTGACCTGGTCTTCGGCGCTCGGGGCGATGGAGGACTCGGGCTCGGGAACCGCCTCGGCCAGCACGGGCTCGGGCTCCAACACAGGTTCCGGTTCGGCCACGACGGCGGCTGGCAGCTCCTCGACGACAGCAGGGACCTCGGGGGCGGCTTCGATGGCCGCCGACACAGGTTCCGGCTGCAGTTCTTCGACCGGCACTTCCAGCGCCGGCAGTTCTTCGGCCGCTTCGATGACCTCGACAGGTGCCACCGTTTCGGCGACAGGCTCAGCAGCAGCAGCCAGCGGCAGCGGCTCGGGCGCCCATTCGAGATCGGGCAGGCCCGATGCGGTCGGCACCGTCGCTGCGATTTCCGGGGCGGGCTCGGGTTCGGCGTGCGACACGGCGGGCTCAGCCGGTGCATGCGTCTTCGGGGGCGCGAGGAAATCGAAATCGTCGCCGCTGGGCAGCACGTCGAGCGGTGCGGGCGCGGTGCTCTGCTTGCCTTCGAAGTCAAGGAAGTCGGTGGAGGCGAAATCGTCGTCGGGCTCGGGTGTGACAGGCTTGGTCGGTGCGTGTGGCGCTTCTTGCGCCTGCTGCCAATCGGAGAAGTCCAACGTGGCGTCAGGGGCTGCGACATCTTGCGGCGTCAGCGAAAGGTCGGGGAGCTCAGGCAGCTCCGGCAGTGCGAGCGGCGCCGGCTCGGCGGCGATGTGGCGCGCGGCCACCGCGAGCGCTTCGGCATCGGCCACGCGCACCGGTGCGGGCACGGGCTCGCCGGCCAGCAGCGCATTCGCCACGCGGCTGAACGGTGCCGAGTGCCAGGTGCCCGCATCGCCGGCGGCGATGGCTTCGACCCACTGGCTGAAATCGCGGAGCATGCGCTCGGTGCTCGACAGCAGCTCGGGCGTGGCGTCGCGCTGGTCGGCCAGCCAGGTGTTGAGCACCTGCTCGAGCGACCAGGCGGCGTCGCCGAAGTCGGTGAGGCCGACCATGCGCGAGCTGCCCTTGAGCGTGTGGAACGCGCGGCGCAGGATGGTGAGTTCTTCGGTGTCGCCGGGACGGTTGCCCAGCGCGGCGATGGCGGCCAGGCCGTTGCCCACCACTTCGCGGGCTTCGTCCAGGAAGATGTTCTGCAGGTCGTCTTCTTCGAGCTCGGTGACCTCGGTGTCGGGCAGCGCCGACGGGCCCGTGATCTTGGTGGTCCAGCTCTCGGCCTTGCGGCTGAATTCCTCCAGCGGCGACGGCTTGGTCTTGCGGTTGGGCGTGGCCAGCGCGGCGAGCTTGGAGGCGATCTGCGCGTCGACTTCCTCGATGCTGAGCACGGGCTCGGCGGCCGGTGCGGCAGCGCCTTCGGCCGGGGCCGCGGCATCGATGGCCTGGCGGCCCATCAGCGGCTTGAGCTCGCCGGCTTCGGCGTCGAACACGAACAGGCGCTTGGCCAGTGCGGGCTGGTAGCCCAGCATGTCGATGAGGAAACCGAGCGCGCCCAGGTTGTTGCCGAGCGCGTCGAAGGTGGCCATTTCCTCGACGGGCGAGCGGTTGACCTGCAGCATCTGCTCGACGTCGTCGCGCATGCGTTGCACGGTGTGCGCGGCCTGCTCGAGCCCCAGCACCGAGAACACGCCGCGCATCTGCATGAGCTGGGTGGGCACGGTGCGCAGCAGCGGCTTTTCGGCCGGGCGGCGGAAATACTGGTCGAGCGACTTCTCGAGTTCGCTCAGGTGGCTGCGCAGCTCGTCGACCACGGTGCCCATGGTCTGGCGGTCGCTGACGCGGCGGTACAGGTCCTCCATCCACGGTTCGAGCGGCTCGGAACGGCCGCCGTCGCGCACGCGCTCGATGCGGCCGGCCAGCTGCAGCGTGCGGGCCGTGAGCTGCGGGTCGCTGGGGTCGAGGTCTTCGAGCGCGGCTTCGAGGTACAGCACCGAGGTGGCGACTTCCATCGCCAGTTCGGTGTCGGGCGGCTGGCCGGAACGCACCGAGGCGTCCACGGCATGCGTCAGCGCCTGCACCATCGGCTGGCTCGGCGGGTGCAGCTTCAGCAGCGATTCGCCGAGCTGCGCGAACGTGTCGGCCACCTGCCGCGTGCGCGTGATGTCGCCGCCCGAGAGCGCCGACCACATTTCCTTGGCGGTCTCGATGCGCTTGCGCGCCTGCGAGAGCACCAGCGGATCGAAACGGCCGAACTGCACCACGGTGTAGTCGACGCGCGGCTCCTGCGTCACGCCCCAGGCGCTGCGCACGGTGCGCAGCGTGGCGGCGTCGTCCTGCGCGCCGGGCACGGCCTGGGCGCAGAAGAAGAGCAGGTCCTGGCCGAGGCGGTCGGACACCACGCTGTCGCCGCGCGCCAGCGTGGCGTACTGCAGCAGCACGCGCGAGGCGGCGCGCTTGACGTAGGTGTCGGCGGGAATCAGGCCCAGCGCAAGGGCTTCGAAGAAGCCGGCGGCCAGCGTCCAGAAGCTCGCGACGCGCGGCAGCAGCGCACCGCGCCCGAGCCCCAGGCACAGCGCATGCAGCCGTCGCGCGGCCTGCGCGTCGCCGCTCTTGACCAGCTGCAGCACCTCGCGGTCGAGCCGCGAACGCACGGCCGGGTCATAAGCGAGCGCGGCTTGCGTGAGGGCCGGCTTGACCTCGACCCAGCGCCATGCGGTGCTCCACAGGTCCGCCGGGTGGACGCGCTCATTGCCGCCCAGCTCCAGCACGTCGCGGTACTGCGGGAACAGCGCCACCGACGACACGGCCTTGCCGGCCAGCAGTGCGCTGAGGAAATCGGTGACGGCAAAGCCGGCGCGCTCGATCTTGTGCACGGCACTCTCGGTGCAGCGCTGCGGTTCGGCGATGAAGCCCTGCACCGCGAATTCGATGGTGCCCAACACCAGTGCGGGCGAGCTGTGGCCGACCATCTGCAGCGCGCCGACGGCCTGGTGCAGTTGCTGGCGGGCCATCTGCAGCGGACCGCTCTCGGGCTCCGTGGCACTGCCCACGTCGCGCACGAAACGCCGCAGCGACTTGCCGACACCGTCGAGGGACTTCTGGATTTCTCCCAGCACCCAGGCCAGCGGCCCGAGGTCTTCGGTGGCCGGCATGTTGCCGGCAAGGGGGGCCGTGGCAGGGGTTTGAATCGACACGTGGTTGCTCGCCGTTCTTATCTATCTGTTGTCACGCGATCTTGAAACGGGCCACCGAGCGACGCAGTTCTTCGGCCATCTGCGAGAGCTCGCGCACCTGCTGGGCCGTGGTCCGCGTGCCTTCTCCGGTCTGTTCCGTCACCGCAAAAATGTGCTGGATGTTGGCGGCCACCACGTTGGCCGAATCGGCTTCGCGGGAGGCGGACTGCGAAATCTGCTCGATGAGGTCAGCGAGTCGGCGCGACACGCGGTCGATCTCGGACAGCGCGGTACCCGCGTTGTCGGACAGCTTGGCCCCTTCGACCACACCCTGCGTGGAACGCTCCATGGCGCCCACCGCGTCCTGGGTGTCGGTCTGAATCGCCTTCACCAGCGCCGAAATCTGGCGCGTGGCGTCTGCGGAGCGTTCGGCCAGTCGCTGAACTTCTTCCGCCACCACCGAGAAGCCTCGGCCGGCTTCACCGGCGGATGCCGCTTGAATGGCGGCGTTCAGGGCCAGCACGTTGGTCTGTTCGGTAATGTCCGAGATCAGCTCGGTGATTTCGCCAATCTCCTGCGACGATTCGCCCAGGCGCTTGATCCGCTTGGAGGTTTCCTGGATCTGGTCGCGGATCGAGTTCATACCGCCGATGGCGTTCTGCACGGCCTGCAGGCCCGACGATGCGGCTTGCAGCGACTGGCGCGCCACCGTGGCGGACTCTTGCGCTTGCGAGGACACGCCGTTGATTCGCTCGGCCATGGTCAGCACCGACTGGCCGGTTTCACGAATTTCGCGCAGCTGTTCGGTCGAGGCGGCGAGCAGTTCGGTCGAGGTGTTTTCCACCTGCGACGTCGTTTGCGCCACGCGGGTCGCCGTGTTCTGCACGTTGCCCACCAGCAAGCGCAGTTCTTCCACCGTGTAGTTCACCGAGTCGGCGATGGCGCCGGTGATGTCCTCGGTCACGGTCGCTTCCTGCGTCAGGTCGCCTTCGGCCACCGTTTGCAGTTCGTTCATCAGGCGAAGAATGGCGGCCTGGTTGGCGTTGTTCACGCGGCCGGCTTCTTCGGACGCCTGCTCGGCAGCCAGACGCTCGCGTTCGGCGACGGCGGCACGTTCGCGGCCTTCGCGCACCTGCACGAAACCGATGGCGCCGGCCAGAGCCAGGGCGGCCAGCGACAGCACGAACAGCAGCACGATGGTGCCGGCGCCCAGGCCGGTGCGGGCCGAGAGCTTTTCTTGCAGTTCGCCCAGCGACTTACGCAGCGGCTCGCTGTCGGTCAGGATGGACGCCTGCGCTTCGCGCGCGGCCACCAGGCCTTGCAGGTTGCCCAGAATGGCCGAAGCCTGCGTGCGCATCTGTTCGTAGGTCTTCAGGATGGCTTCGAGCTGCTGGCGGGTCTGCGGGTCTTTCGAGCCGGGGAAGCGCTGCTGCGCGTTGCCGTCGAGCAGGCCGCGGGTGGTTTCCTGGAAGGTGTTCAGGTCCTTGCCCAGCAGGAACACGGCGTCGGGGTTCACGCCTTCGACCGTGAAGAACTCGTTGGTCGACTTGCCGATGCGCTGCGTCAGCATCACGAGCTGGCCGGCGGCCGAGATCTCGGGCAGCGTGGCGTTCTGCTGCATCTTCAGCGACGCGACGGTTTCCGTCATTTCGAGCAGCGTGGACGACTGCTGGTTGATGTCGCGCAGAGCGGCACCCACCTGCGTCAGGATCTGGCGCTGGGCCAGCACGGCCTTGGCGCTGGTGTCGGCGCGGGCGACCAGCGGGTTGATCTTGTTCATCTCCTCGTCGTACTGGTTGCCGACGGCTTCCAGGCGCAAGGCGTCGTCGCCGTTGGTCAGGCCCTGCACGCGGCGCGAGAGGTCGTCGGCGCTGTCCTTCACTTCGACGAACGCCGAGGCGCTGCCGACGAGGGCCTGCGAGATCGACTTGGCCAGGCGCTGCGACTGCATCAGCGACTGGCCGGTGGCCGCCACCTGCTGCGCCAGGCGTTCCGCGCGAAGGATGGCGGAGCCGGCCACCAGCAACAGCGCCAGCACCACGATGGCCAGCATGATCGCCAGCACGCGCTGCTGCTTGGCGGGGTTGGCGCCCATGCCGCCGCCCGCGGCGGGGGCCAGCGGAACCGCTTCGAGCGTGGCCGCGTTGGCAGCCTCGACGGACGCCGGGTCGCCCAGCGCGTCGATGCCGCCGAAGCCGGTGTCGGCTGTGGCGGCGGATGCGCCCTCGCCCTTCTTGGCGAGGCGGATCGTTTTTTCGTCCGGAACCTGAACCGTGTCGACATCGTCGAGCGATATCGAACCGGAGCCGTCGACGCGGGCCTTGTCGTTCCCGTTGGTCGCGGGGAGTAATTTCTTGAACTTGTCGGCGATCGAGCTCACGGTCGGTCCTTCAGGTGGTTGCCAGTGCCATGTGCCGAAGCACTACGCACCAATACTCAAAAACTGGGGTTGCTGCGAAAGCGCCTGCAGGTTGACTTCCTGCCAGCGCTCTCCTGCTGCGTCGGTGTACAGATGCCCGTGCCAGGCCGGGGCCTCTGCGCCCGGAGCGTCGGCGGCCGTGAAGGCCTCCGCACCCCGCAACCCCGCCAGTCGATCGACCAGCAAAGCGCAGTTGACTTCGAGCAGCTCGTTGAATGCCACGAGCCGCGATTGGATGCGCGCCGCCTCGGTGGCGGCGGGGGCGCCCGGCGCACCGGACGCAAACGCCGACAGCTGCACGACGCCGTACAGGCCGCCGCGCAGGTTGGCGACGCCGAGGAACCAGGGCTCCGTGTAGGGCACGGGCTGGGGCGGCGTCCAGGGAAAGATTTCGCCGGCGTGCGCCAGCGGAAAGAGGTACTTGCCCTCACCCGCCTCGACCGCCAGCCAGCTCGCGGCCACGCCCGTGGTGCGCGCGGCCTGGAGGCGGCTCGCAAGCCGGGACTGGAAGGCGCGCAGCGCGTCGCGATTCGCCATGGAGTGCGCAGGTTCCCGCTCAGGCGAGCGCGCTGATCTTGGACATCAGATCGGCCGCGTTGACCGGCTTCACGATGTAGTCGCGTGCGCCCTGGCGCATGCCCCAGACACGATCGGTTTCCTGGTTCTTGCTGGTGCACAGGATGATCGGAATGGCGGCGTACTTCGGGTCGCGAGCGATGGCGCGCGTGAGCTGGAAGCCGTTCTGGCCGGGCATGACCACGTCCATGAGGATCAGGTCGGGGTGGTCTTCCTCGAGGCGGCGCATCGCGTCGTCGGCGTTTTCTGCCGTCTTCACGGAGAAACCGTTCTTCTGGAGGAGGTCGGTCAGGAACACCAGTTCCGTCTTGGAGTCGTCGACGACGAGGATTTTTCGAATGGGCATTACTGCACTTCCTGTTGAACAATGCCAAACTGCTGCACGGCTTGCAGCAGCTGGTCTTTGGTGAATGGCTTGGTGAGATAGTCTTGGGACCCGACCATGCGGCCGCGGGCCTTGTCGAATACGCCATCTTTCGAAGACAGCATGACGACCGGGACATTGGAGAAATGCGCGTTGCGCTTGATGATGGCGCAGGTCTGATAGCCGTCGAGGCGAGGCATCAGGATGTCGCAGAAAATCAGGTGAGGCTTGTGGTCGTTAACCTTGGAGAGCGCGTCGAAGCCGTCTTCCGCGAGAAGAACCTCGTGCCCACCCTGCTTCAGAAAAATCTCGGCACTGCGCCGGATGGTGTTGCTGTCATCGATGACCAGCACCTTGTAACCAGATCCATTCGGGCCCATTGCAAACGCTCCTGCTCATGAGACTTGGATGCCCGCCGCGCCGAACATCGACGCAGATCGCGTAGCCCTATGCCATGCTTGTCAGATCTCAACCATTTCGAAGTCTTCCTTGCGCGCACCGCACTCAGGACAGGTCCAGTTCATCGGCACATCGGCCCAGGCCGTGCCTGCCGCGATGCCGTCTTCCGGTACACCAACCGCTTCGTCATAGATCCACCCACAAATCAGGCACATCCAAGTTTTCGTGTTCATCGGAGCTTAAAGTCCTTGTTCATTAAATGCAACGAGTGTATCTATGCGTATCTCACTGGCAGACCGTAAACGTCGCGCCTATGCCACCATCCAGGGGATTTCGCTAGGCGTATGACCATCTACTTACATCCAGACGAGAACGCCCGCAAACCGGGCAATCTTAACGACCCCTCGCAGGACGACGAGGCGCTGAGCGAACGCGACCTGAATCCCCCCTGCGTGCTGGTGTTCAATGCCAGCGATCCGAGCGGCGCGGGCGGCCTGGGCGCCGACGCCCTGGCCATGGGATCGGTGGGCGCTCACATCCTGCCGGTGGTGACGGGCGCCTACGCCCGCGACACGGCCGAGATCTTCGACCACTTCGCCTTCGAGGAAGAGGCCGTGGCCGAGCAGGCGCGCTCCATCCTCGAAGACGTCGAGGTCCAGCTGATCAAGGTGGGCTTTGCCGGCACCCCCGAAGCGCTGAGCACCATCGCCGAGACCGCCGCCGACTACCCGGACGTGCCCGTGGTGGCCTACATGCCCAACCTGTCGTGGTGGGACGAGAACCTCATCGAGGCCTATCTCGACGCTTTCCGCGACCTCGTGCTGCCCCAGACCACGGTGTTGGTTGGAAACCACAGCACGCTGTGGCGCTGGCTGCTGCCCGACTGGAGCGGCGAGCGCCCGCCCGGCGCGCGCGACATCGCCAAGGCCGCCGGCGAGTTCGGCGTGCCCTACACCCTGGTCACCGGCATGGTCTTGCCCGACCAGTTCATCGACAACGTGCTGGCCTCGCCGCAGTCGGTGCTGGCCAGCGAGAAGTACGAACGGCTCGAAGCCGTCTTCGCCGGCGCCGGCGACACGCTCTCGGCCGCGCTGGCGGCCCTGCTCGCCAGCGGCACCGACCTGGTCGCGGCCACGACCGAAGCGCTCGCTTACATGGACCGCTGCCTCGACGCGGGCTTCCGCCCCGGCATGGGCCACGTGCTGCCCGACCGCCTGTTCTGGGCCGAGCCCGAGGACGACGAAGACGATGACGACGCGCCCGACACCCCCCCCGATTTCGCTTTACCCCCGCACGACACGCGACACTGATGACTGACCAGAACGACCTTCTTTTCGAGCGCGCCCGCGCCGTGATCCCCGGCGGCGTGAACTCGCCCGTGCGCGCCTTCAAGGCCGTCGGCGGCACGCCCCGTTTCATCCAGCGCGCACAAGGCGCCTATTTCTGGGACGCCAACGACAAGCGCTACATCGACTACATCGGCTCCTGGGGCCCGATGATCCTGGGCCACGGCCATCCCGCCGTGGTCGAGGCGGTGCAGAAAGCCGTGCTCGAAGGCTTCTCGTACGGCGCGCCGACCGAGCGCGAAATCGAACTGGCCGAAGCCATCCTGGCCCTGGTGCCGTCGATGGAGATGGTGCGCCTCGTGAGCTCTGGCACCGAGGCCGCGATGAGCGCGCTGCGCCTGGCGCGCGGCGCCACCGGCCGCAAGACCATCGTCAAGTTCGAAGGCTGCTACCACGGCCATGCCGACGCGCTGCTGGTGAAGGCCGGTTCCGGCCTCGCCACCTTCGGCAACCCGACCTCGGCCGGCGTGCCGCCCGAGGTGGTGCAGCACACGCTGGTGCTCGAGTACAACAACCTGCAGCAGCTCGAAGAGGCCTTCGCGCTGCACGGCAGTGACATCGCCTGCCTGATGATCGAGGCGATCGCCGGCAACATGAACTTCGTGCGCGCCACGCCCGCTTTCGCCAAGCGCTGCCGCGAGCTGTGCACGCAACACGGCGCGCTGCTGATCTTCGACGAGGTGATGACGGGCTTCCGTGTCGGCCTGCACGGCGCGCAGGGCGTGCTGGGCATCACGCCCGACCTCACGGTGCTCGGCAAGGTGATCGGCGGCGGCATGCCGCTGGCGGCCTTCGGCGGCCCGCGCGCCATCATGGAACAGCTCGCGCCGCTGGGCCCGGTCTACCAGGCCGGCACGCTGTCGGGCAACCCGGTGGCCACCGCCTGCGGCCTGGCCACGCTGAAGGAAATCTCGAAGCCCGGCTTCTACGAGGCGCTGGCGAAGAAGACCCGCACGCTGGTCGACGGCCTGAAGGCCGCCGCGGCCGCCGAGGGCCAGCCCTTCAACGCCGACAGCGAAGGCGGCATGTTCGGCTTCTTCCTGATGAACGAGCTGCCACAGAACTACGCGACGGTGATGACCACCGACAACGCGCAGTTCAACGCGCTGTTCCACGGGCTGCTCGATCGCGGCGTGTACATCGCGCCGGCACTCTATGAAGCAGGCTTCGTGAGCGCCGCGCACAGCGAGGACGACATCGCGGCCACCATCGAGGCGGCGCGCGACATCTTCCGCAAGCGCTGACGCGCGCCCTCCCCGCTCAGGCAGGGTCGACCGCTGCCACCGGCCCGGCCTCGGCTTCGAGCACCTCGGCCGCGGCCAGGCACAGGTCTTCCCGGAAGCGGTCGCTCACGAGCTGCACGCCCGTGGGCAGCCCGTGGCGCAGCCCCATCGGCACCGACAGCCCCGGCAAGCCCAGGATCGCGGTGGACAGCAGCGGGCTCTGCGCATCCAGAATCTCCCGCATCGCGGCGCTGCCGCGCTGGTCGGCATCGACCGGGAACGGATGGCGCCACGACACGGGCATCAGCAGCAGCGGATGTCGTTGAAGGAACAGCGCCCATTCACGCATCAGGCCCGTGCGCGCGGCCAGGGCGCGCATGTAGCTCACCGTGTCGAACTGCGGCGCGTGCGCGTCCATGGCGCGGTAGGCCTGGCGGATGGTGTCGTCGCCGTCGCGCATCAGTGCCTCTTCCACCAGCAGCCGGCTGTCGGCCATCGTCAACGACAGCCAGAGGTCGGCCGTCTCGCGCAGGCGCGGCGGCTGCGCAGGCTCGACACGGTAGCCGGCGCGCTCCAGCCGGCGCGCGGCGCCCTGCAAGGCATCGGCCACCTCGGGGTCGCAAGCAAAGCCGGGCAGCTCGGTGCACAGCGCCACGCTGACGGGACTGCCCGACGTGGCCGATTCCAGCGGCGCGGGCGCCCACCACGGGTCACGCACATCGCGCTGCGCCATCGCGGCAAAGGCCAGCCGCAGGTCGCGCACGCTGCGCGCCAGCGGCCCCTGCACCGACGTGAGCTGGACCACCATCGGCCGCTCACCCGCACCTGAAGGATTGAAGGCCGGCACGCGCCCGAAGCTCGGGCGCAGGCCGTACACGCCGCAGGCATAGGCCGGGTAGCGGATCGATCCGCCCTGGTCGTTGCCGTGCGCGATGGCGCCGATGCCCACCGCCACCGCCGCCGCCGCGCCACCGCTTGAACCACCCGGCGTGACGTCGGCGTCGTACGGATTCAGCGTGCGCCCGTGCGCCGCGTTGTCGGTGAACCAGCGCATCGAGAACGCGGGCGTGTTGGTGCGGCCGACCACGATCGCGCCGGCGCGCTGCAGGTTCGCCACCACGGGGCTGTCGTCCTTCGCCACGACGCTGCGGTAAGCCTCCACGCCGTTGGTGGTGGCATGCCCGCGCTGGTCGACGTTGACCTTGATGGTGACCGGCACGCCGTGCAGCGGCCCGGTCGCCTCGCCCTTCGCGAGCACGGCATCGGCCTGCGCCGCCGCGCCGAGGGCCTCGTCGGCGCAGCCGTCGACCACCGCGTTCACCCGCGGGTTGACGGCCTCCAGCCGCGCCAGGCTGCTGCGCACCGCCTCGACGCACGAGACCTCGCGCGCCTTGATGCGCTGCGCCAGGTCGGCGGCTTCCAGTTGCCAGAGTTGCATGCGTTGTCTCCTTGAGAAAAATGAAATCGATCGATCGGACGTGCGTCAGTCGCCCTTGACGCCCGCGCGCCGCACGGCGTCGGCCCAGCGCGGCTTCTCGCGCTTCATCAGCGCGCTGAGTTCCTCGGGACTCGAAGGCAATGCCTCGATCGACAGCGCGGCGTTGGCGCGCACCACGGCCGGGTCGGCCAGCGCGGTGCGCAATGCGGTGTTGAGCCGGTCGACCGTCTTGCGCGGCGTGCCCGCCGGCGCCATCAGCGCGCCCCAGGCCACCACCTCGAAACCGGGCACGCCGCTCTCGGCCACCGTCGCCACCTCGGGCAGCACGCCGGCGCGCTTCGCGCTGGTCACGGCGATCGCCTTGACCCGGCCCTGCTGGATGAACGGCAGCACCGCCGAGATGTTCTCGATGGTCACGTCGAGCTGGCCGTTGACCATGTCGCCGACCGCCTGGGTGCCGGTCTTGTAGGGCACCTGCACCATCGTCAGCCCGGTCTCGGCCTTCAGCAGCTCGCCGGTCAGGTGGCCCGCGCTGCCGATGCCGGGCGAGCCGGCCGAGAGCTTGCCGGGATGCTCGCGGCCGTAGGCGATGAGCTCCTGCAGGTTGCGCACCGGCAGGTCCTTGCGCACGATCAGCACGTAGGCGTTGCTCGAGATCAGGCCGACCGGCACCAGGTCTTTCTCGGGCGCGTAGGGCAGCTTCGAGAAGAAGGCCGGGTTGATGCTCAGCGTGACGAGGTTGCCGTAGCCGACGGTGTAGCCGTCCGGCGCGGAGGTGGCCAGCGCCTGCGTGCCGACGATGCCGCCGGCGCTGGGGCGGTTGTCCACCGCCAGGGCCTGGCCCAGCTCGCGCCCCATGGCGTCGGCCACCGGCCGCACCGCCACGTCCACGCCCGACCCGGCGGCGTAGGGCACGATGAATTTCAAGGGGCGCTCGGGAAACTGGGCTGAGGCGCCCAGGGCAACGGCGGCCAGCCCGGCCAGGACGGTGCGGCGGGTCCACGCGAATGACAGTGCAGGCACGAAGCGATCTCCTGTGAGAGTCCCGCCGCTCACCATGAGACGACCGGTGCGCAAAGTCTAGAAATCGGCCGCGCGCCGGAAAAGACAATCGCTTGTCGCGATGACAACCTGCGTTTGTCTGGGGATCACCCGGTGGCGCCGGGCGGCAGAATGCGCCGCATGAAGGACCACCAGCTCAAGGCCTGGCTGCGGCTGGCCGACACCGGCAGCATCCGCGCCGCCGCGCGCAGCCTGCACCTGAGCCAGGCGGCCGTGACCAAGGCGATCCGCGAACTCGAGGCCGAGGTCGACGCCCAACTGGTGCTGCGCAGTTCGCGCGGCATCGAGTTCACCGAGTGCGGCCGCCAGCTCACCGTGCGCGCGCGGCTGGCGCACCAGCAGCTCGAACTCGCGCGCCAGGACATCCGCATCCTGCAGGGCAGCCAGCACGGGCGCGTGGCCGTCGCCGTGACGCCGATGGTGTTCCTGGGCGTGCTGCCCGAGGTGGTGCGCGCCTTTCGCAAGGCCATGCCGCATGCGCAGCTCAAGCTCTTCGACGGCCTGATTCCCCAGGTGCTGCCGCTGCTGCGCGAAGGCACGATCGACTTCGCGGTGGCGGGCCCGGTCGCCGCGGCGCTCGACGCCGACTTCGCGTTCGAACGGCTCGACATGATCGAGATGGCGGTGCTCTGCCGGCGCGGCCATCCGCTGAACCGCGCCACGCGCTGGGAAGAAGTGGCGGGCGCCGAATGGCTGATGCACCTGGCGCCAGGCAGCCAGCACACCTTCCTGCTCGAGCAGTACGCCGCGCAGGGCCTGCCGCTGCCCGAGCACCGCATCGAGGTGGCGTCGTTCGGCGTGAGCTGGGGCCTGCTCACGCGCAGCGACGCGCTGATGGTCGGACCGGCCGGCATGCTCACCATGCCGCCGTATGCCGACCTGGTGGAGCGCGTGCCGCTCGCGATGCCGGTGCCGCCGCTGGAACTGGGCATCGTCTCGCCGCGCGGCAAGCCGCTGTCGCTGGCGGCGCTGCGGCTGGCCGAGCTGTTCCGCAAGTACCTGGCGCGGCCCGCCTGAGCGATGTCATCGTTTTCGCGATCGCCGCGTGTATATTGCGCCGGCGTTCGCGGGGCCGCTCCCACGCACGCAAACCCAAGGGAAGCCGTCATCGCAGCCACCATCGAAGCCGCGAGACAGACCAATTTCAGGATGCCCCGCCCATGACCCCCTTGCGCATGCTGCCGCTGCTGAGTGCCCTTCTCCTGCCGGGCCTCGCGCTGGCGCAGTCCTTCGAACCGAAGAACATCTGGGTCAACCCCGGCTTCTACTCGGCCCACTTCGACAGCGGCAAGGGCCTGGAAAACGCCAACCCGGGCCTGGGCTTCGAGTACCCGCTGAACGACACCTACCGCGTCACGGCCGGCACCTTCCACAACAGCAACCGGCGCCAGTCGCACTACGTCGGCCTGTACATCCTGCCCTTCGAGTTCTACGGCGTGAAGTTCGGCGCGGTGGTGGGCGGCTTCGACGGCTACCCCGACTACCGCAACGGCAACTGGTTCCCCGCGATCATTCCGACCGCCGCCATCGAGGGCAAGAACTGGGGCCTGAACATCGCCTACGTGCCGACGATCAGGAACCGGCTGTACGGCGCGATCAGCTTCCAGCTGAAGTACCGCTTCGGCACGCACGAGTAACGACGACGACAACGAAAAAGGCCAGGGCCGCGTGAGCGGCCCTGGCCTTATGTTCGAGGGCCCCGCAGGGCCGCAAGCTCAGTGGCGGAAGTGGCGCACGCCCGAGAACACCATCACCACGCCGCGTTCGTCGGCCGCATCGATCACTTCCTGGTCGCGCATCGAACCACCCGGCTGGATGACGCAGCCCGCGCCCGCGTCCACCACCACATCGAGGCCGTCGCGGAACGGGAAGAAGGCGTCGCTCGCCACCGCCGTGTCCTTCAGCGACAGGCCCGCGTGCTCGGCCTTGATGCTGGCGATGCGCGCCGAATCGAGCCGGCTCATCTGGCCGGCGCCCACGCCCATGGTCATGCCGTCGGCGCAGAACACGATCGCGTTGCTCTTGACGTACTTCGCGACCTTCCAGGCGAACAGCAGGTCTTGCAGCTGCTGCGGCGTGGGCTGCTTCTTGCTGACCACCTTGAGATCGGCCAGTGCCAGCTCGTGGTTGTCGGCGGTTTGGATCAAGAGGCCCGAGCCGACGCGCTTGACGTCCATCGCGTTGCGGCCGTTGTCCCAGTCGGTGGCGCCGCCCTGGGGCAGCGCGATCTCGAGCACGCGCACGTTGAGCTTGGCCTTGGTGGCCTGGAACACTTCCAGCGCCTCGGGCGTGTAGCCCGGTGCCATCAGCACTTCGACGAACTGCTTGTTGACGGCCTGCGCGGTGGCGAGGTCGACCGGGCGGTTGAAGGCGATGATGCCGCCGAAGGCCGAGGTCGGGTCGGTCTTGAAGGCCTTGCTGTAGGCCTCGAGCGCGTCGGCGCCCACGGCCACGCCGCAGGGGTTGGCGTGCTTCACGATCACGCAGGCGGGCACATCGAAGCTCTTCACGCATTCCCACGCGGCATCGGCGTCGGCGATGTTGTTGTAGCTGAGCTCCTTGCCCTGCAGCTGCTTGGCCGACACGAGCGAACCGGGCGCCGGGTACAGGTCGCGGTAGAACGCGGCCTGCTGGTGCGGGTTCTCGCCGTAGCGCAGGTCCTGCACCTTCACGAAGCGGCCGTTGCTCTGCGCGGGGAACAGCGAGCGCTTGGGCGCGGGCTGGCCGATGCTGGCGTCGAAGTCGATGGCCGAGAGGTAGTCGCTGATCGCGCCGTCGTAGTCGGCGATGCGGTTGAACGCGGCCACCGAGAACGCGAACTTGGTCTTGTCGCTGAGCTTGCCGTCGGCCTTGAGCTCGGCCAGCGCCACGGCGTACTGCGAAGCGTCGGTGAGCACGCCCACGTCCTTCCAGTTCTTGGCGGCGCTGCGCACCATGGCCGGGCCGCCGATGTCGATGTTCTCGATGGCGTCCTCGAGCGTGCAGCCGGGCTTGGCCACGGTGGCTTCGAACGGGTACAGGTTGACCACCAGCAGGTCGATGGTGTCGATGCCGTGCTCCTTGATGGCCGCCACGTGCGCGGGCAGGTCGCGGCGCGCCAGCAGGCCGCCGTGGATCTTCGGGTGCAGCGTCTTCACGCGGCCGTCGAGCATTTCGGGAAAGCCGGTGTGGTCGGCAACTTCGGTCACCGGCAGGCCGGCGTCGGCCAGCAGCTTGGCGGTGCCGCCGGTGGACAGCAGCTTGACGCCCAAGCCATGCAGGGCCTGCGCGAATTCAAGGATGCCGGTCTTGTCGGAAACGGAAAGGAGTGCGGTCTGAGCCATGGGATATGCCGTGGAGTTATTTCAAAAGTTTGTGCTCGACCAATTTCTTGCGGAGCGTGTTGCGGTTCAGGCCCAGCCATTGGGCGGCCCGGGACTGGTTGCCTTCGGCGCGCGTCATGACGACGTCGAGCAGGGGTTTCTCGACCACGCGCACGAGCATCTCGTACATGCCGTCGGGTTCGGTGCCCCGCAGATCGCGAAAGTAGCTGTCCAGACTGCTGCGAACGCAGTCCTCGATGTGTTTCTTGCTCATTGCTTCTTCTCTTTTTGTCTTCGCTCAATCGACGGCGCAGGCCGTCTCCTCTTCTCCCGACGGCTCCTCGTCTGCCGTCGGGGCGGGCATGCGGTCCATGCGGTCCGCAAGCCCCTGGAAATAGTCGTCGACCGCGCGCAGCTGGCCGGCGCAGTCTTCGATGGCGTTCATCCGTGCGCGGAACGCCTCGCCGTCGGGCAGCGCGCGCACATACCAGCCGATGTGCTTGCGCGCCGTGCGCACGCCGCTGAACTCGCCGTACAGCGCGTAGTGCTCCACCAGGTGATCGAGCAGCAGCCGGCGCACCTCCGCCACCAGCGGCGGCGCCAGGTGGGTGCCGGTGTCCAGGAAATGCGCGATCTCCCGGAAGATCCACGGCCGGCCCTGCGCGGCGCGGCCGATCATCACGGCGTCGGCGCCCGTGGCCGCGAGCACGTCGCGCGCCTTCTCGGGCGAGCGGATGTCGCCGTTGGCCACCACCGGCACGCGCACCGCGGCCTTCACGGCGGCGATGGTGTCGTACTCGGCGTGGCCCTTGTAGCCCTGCTCGCGCGTGCGCCCGTGCACGGTGAGCATCTGCACGCCGGCCGATTCGAAGTCGCGCGCGAGCTTCACCGCGTTGCGGTGGTCTTCGCTCCAGCCGGTGCGCATCTTGAGCGTGACCGGCACGTTGAAGGGTTGCGCCGCGTCGACCACGGCCTGGACGATCTCGAGCGCCAGCGGCTCGTCGCGCATCAGCGCCGAGCCGGCCCACTTGTTGCAGACCTTCTTGGCCGGGCAGCCCATGTTGATGTCGATGATCTGCGCGCCGCGCTCGATGTTGTAGACCGCGGCCTCGGCCATCATGGCCGCGTCGGTGCCGGCGATCTGCACCGCAATGGGGCCCGGCTCGCCGTCGTGGTTGGCGCGCCGCGACGTCTTCAGCGTGTTCCAGAGTTCCTTGCGCGAGGTGACCATCTCGCTGACCGCATAGCCCGCGCCGAGTTCGCGGCACAGCATGCGGAAGGGCCGGTCCGTCACGCCGGCCATGGGCGCGACGAACAGCCGGTTTTCCAGCGTGTGGGTGCCGATCTGCAAGGTCATGGGAAGGAGTGCTGTGCGGGTCGGCTGCTGAAAAATGAGGCACGATTGTAGCCACGTGGCATTTCAGCGACTGAAACGATTTACGCCTTTTTGCGCTTGCGACACAGGCGTAAACACCAGTATTTCGCGGGGCCTTCTCCCACGCGCTTGCGACGTGAGCGCTGCCTATACTTCGCCGACCTTATGCAAGCCTGGCTCGACGCACTCCTGGCGCTCCTCGCGCTCCCCCAGTACGGACTTTCGACGCTGTTCATCGCGGCCTTCGTGTCGGCCACGCTGCTGCCGGTGGGCTCCGAACCGATCTTGTTCGGCCTGCTGAAACTCAACCCCGAGATGTTCTGGCAGGCCATCGCCGTGGCCACCATCGGCAACACGCTGGGCGGCGCGGTCGACTGGTGGATGGGCTACGGCGCACACAAGGTGGCCGACAAGTACTCGCACTCGAAACACCACCTGCGCGTGCTCGGCTGGCTCGAGCGGCTGGGCCCGAAGGCCTGCCTGCTGAGCTGGCTGCCAATCGTGGGCGACCCGCTGTGCGCGGTCGCCGGCTGGCTCAAGCTGCCGTTCTGGCCCTGCGTGGGCTACATGGCGATCGGCAAGTTCCTGCGCTACGTGACGATGACCTACGCGCTTCTATACGTCTTTCCGTCATGAAGCGCGCGGTCGAAAAAACTCAGCTCAGCAGTTCGTAGGGGCCGCCGCGTTCCAGCGCGCGCTTGTAGGCCGGGCGCGCATGGATGCGCTCCAGGTAGGCCATGAGCTTGGGCCGCCGCGCGTCGAGCCCGCCGCGTGCCTGCGAGGCTTCGACCACGAAACTCATCTGGATATCGGCGCCCGTGAACTCATTGCCCGCGAACCACTCGCTGCGGCCGAGTTCGGCCTCCATGAAATTCAGATGGCCCGTGATGTTCGGATGAATGAAGGCCGACTTCGCCTTCGCCGCGATGGCCTTGGCGATCGGCTTGGCGAAGAAGGGCATCTTGCTCGTCTCGATGCGGTCGAACACCAGCTTGAGCAGCAGCGGCGACATCGCCGTGCCTTCGGCGAAGTGCAGCCAGTAGCGGTAACGCAAGGCTTCGGGCGAACCCGGCGCGGGCGCGAGCCGGCCCTGGCCGTAGCGCTCGATGAGCGACTCGATGATCGCGCCCGATTCCGCCAGCGTCGCGCCGTCGTCGGTCGTCACCACGGGCGACTTGCCCAGCGGATGCACGGCCTTCAGCGAAGCGGGCGCCAACATGGTCTTGGGGTCGCGCTGGTAATGGACGATCTCGTAGGGCAGCTCGAGTTCTTCGAGCAGCCAGAGCACACGTTGCGAGCGCGAGTTGTTCAGGTGATGGACAGTGAGCATGGCGAATGAAGGCCTTCCGGCAGAGGATGCAGCGGGCGCGCAGTCTAACCACAACACGCGCGGGCTTCAGGCGCCCGCTGCGACAGCGTCATCGCCTACGGCAAACCGTAGGGCCGCCTCCTACACTGACCCGGATGGCCCCTCACTTCACGCGGCGCCGCCGCACCTCGCTGTTCATCACCGGACTCTGGCTCGGCCTTGCGGCCTGCCAGGCCTGGGCACTCACGCCCGAGGAGGTGTTCCGCAAGGTCGCGCCCGCTGTCTGGACCGTGAAGGGGGAACGCGGCAACAACCAGACCGCCATCGGCAGCGCGGTGGCCGTGACCCCGGGCGCGCTGGCCACGGCCTGCCATGTGGTCGACGGTGCCGTCGCTGTCACCGCGGAGCAGGGCCCGACCACGCTGCGCATCGCCCGCATCGTGCGCGACCCCGACCCGTCACGCGACCTGTGCGTGCTCACGAGCGAAACGCCGCTGCAGTTGCCCGCCGTGCAGATCGTGCCCGCCGCCGAGTTGCGCGTCGGCCAGCGCGTGTTCGCCGTCGGCAGCCCCCATGGCCTCGAACGCACGCTGAGCGAGGGCCTGATCTCGGCGCTGCGTCCGCGCGCGCCCGGGCAACTGCCGATCGTGCAAACGTCGGCGCCCGTGTCTTCAGGCTCCAGCGGCGGCGGGTTGTTCGACACCGAGGGCCGGCTGGTCGGCGTGACCGACAGCGTGGCGCCCGGCGGCGCGAACCTTGGCTTTGCCTATCCGGCGCAATGGGTGATGGAACTGCCGCAGCGCGTGACCACGGAGCTGGCGACATGGCGCGATCTGCTGAAGACCACCGGCGTGGTGTTCGGCCCCAACGGAGAACCCGCGCCCTCCGGCCACGCCGAGCTGGCGGACCTGCAGGCCCTGCCCTCCATCGGCGCCGACCCGACCCCGGTGCGCAACGCCTACCGCCAGTTCCTGCTGCAGGCCCGGCCCCGCATCTTCCTGATCACGAGCGACCAGAAGTTCGGCACCGCGACCAACTCGGCCGCGCTGACCGAGCATCTGAAAGGCTGCACCGAACGCAAGGTGACGTGCGCCGCCTATGCGGTGGACGACACGGTGGTGTGGGGCAAGCAGAAAACCAACTGATCGACGAGGCAAGCGACAGCGAAGCCCCTTCGTGAAACACCGAGGAACCGGCTTCGCCGGGCCTCAGGTGTTGCCCCCGGTAGGGGGTTGGCGCAGCGGACACGCAGTGCCGCGCAGCCTGGGGGCGAGCTCAATTACGAGCTGAACAGGAAGTTCATCACGTCGCCATCCTTGACAACGTATTCCTTGCCTTCCGAACGCATCTTCCCCGCGTCCTTCGCGCCCTGCTCGCCCTTGAAGGCGATGTAATCGTCGAACGCGATGGTCTGGGCGCGGATGTAGCCCTTCTCGAAGTCGCCGTGGATCACGCCGGCGGCTTGCGGGCCGGTGTCGCCGATGTGGATGGTCCAGGCGCGCACTTCCTTCACGCCGGCGGTGAAGTAGGTCTGCAGGCCCAGCAGCTTGAAGGCCGCGCGGATCAGTCGGTTCAGGCCCGGCTCTTCCTGGCCGATTTCGGCCAGGAACATCTTCTTGTCTTCGTCGTCCATCTCGGCCAGGTCGGCTTCGATCTTGGCGCAGATGGCGACCACGGGCGCGCCCTGCTTGGCGGCGTACTCGCGCAGGCGGTCCAGGTAGGGGTTGTTCTCGAAACCGTCTTCCGACACGTTGCCGACGAACATCGCGGGCTTGGCGGTGATGAGCGTGAAGCTCTTCACCAGCGGCAGCTCTTCCTTCGTGAACTCGAGCGCGCGCACCGGCGTGTTCTCGTTCAGCGCAGCCTGGCAGCGTTCGAGCAGGCCGACGAGCTTCTGCGCGTCCTTGTCGCCCGAGCGGGCCACCTTGGTGTGGCGGTGCAGCGCCTTCTCGACCGTGGCGAGGTCTGCCAGGCACAGTTCGGTCTGGATCACCTCGATGTCGGAGATCGGGTCGACCTTGCCGGCCACGTGGATCACGTTCTCGTCGTCGAAGCAGCGCACCACGTTCACGGTGGCGTCGGTCTCGCGGATGTGCGCCAGGAACTTGTTGCCCAGGCCTTCACCGGTGCTGGCACCGGCCACCAGGCCGGCGATGTCGACGAACTCGACGATGGCGGGCACCACGCGCTCGGGCTTGACGATCTCGCTCAGCTGGTCGAGCCGCGGATCGGGCACTTCCACCACGCCCACGTTGGGCTCGATGGTGCAGAACGGATAGTTTTCCGCTGCGATGCCGGCCTTGGTCAACGCATTGAAAAGGGTGGATTTACCGACGTTGGGCAGGCCGACGATGCCGCATTGCAAACTCATGGGAGGTCCTCTTGGGTAACCCCCGATTTTAGGCTGACCGGGTTCTTCCCCTGGTTAGGCATCCTTCCCGCCACGCCGGCGCGCCTTTTCCGACGAGCCCGACCCTGCCCGAAAGCCCTCTGGAAGCGGCTTCGAGGGCTGAAAGGCTCAGGGTTTGACCCGACTGGCAAACGTTTGCGCAAACGTTTCCCTCGATTAACATCGGGGCCCCCGGCACAGACCGGCGTTCCGCTCTGACCCCTCATTTCAGGAGACATCCACCATGAAGTTCACCCGCCGTACCCTGCAAAGCGCTGCCGCATTGACCTTGCTGGGCGCCATCGCCGGAACGCCCGCCTTCGCGCAGGACAAGCCGAAGGTCGCGCTGGTCATGAAGTCGCTGGCCAACGAGTTCTTCCGCACCATGGAAGACGGCGCCAAGGCGCACCAGAAGGCCAACGCCGCGCAGTACACGCTGGTGGCCAACGGCATCAAGGACGAGACCGACACCGCCGCCCAGATCAAGATGGTCGAGCAGATGGTGGCGCAGAAGATCAACGCGCTGGTCATCGCGCCCGCCGATTCGAAGGCGCTGGTGCCGGTGATCAAGGCGGCCATCGACAAGGGCATCCTGGTCGTGAACATCGACAACCGGCTGGACGCCGACGCCCTGAAGGAAAAGGGCATCCAGGTGCCCTTCGTCGGCCCCGACAACCGCGCCGGCGCCAAGCTGGTGGGCGATGCGCTGGCCAAGGAGCTGAAGTCGGGCGACAAGGTCGGCATCATCGAAGGCGTGTCGACCACCTTCAATGCGCAGCAGCGCACGCTGGGCTACCAGGACGCCATGAAGGCCGGCGGCATGACCGTGGTCGGCGTGCAGTCGGGCCAGTGGGAAATCGACAAGGGCAACACCGTGGCCGCCGGCATGATGCGCGAGCACCCCGACCTGAAGGCCCTGCTGGCCGGCAACGACAGCATGGCGCTGGGCGCCGTGGCCGCCGTCAAGGCCGCGGGCAAGACCGGCAAGGTGCTGGTGGTGGGCTACGACAATATCGGCGCCATCAAGCCGATGCTGAAGGACGGCCGCGTGCTCGCCACCGCCGACCAGTTCGCCGCCAAGCAGGCGGTGTTCGGCATCGAGACCGCGCTGAAGGCCATCGCCGACAAGAAGAAGCAATCGGAAATGCCGGCTGAAGTGAAGACCGACGTGGTGCTCGTCACCAAGTCGTCGAAGTAAGCCATTCCGCTCCCCTCTAAAAAGAAGAAGACCTCGTTTTGACTGCCGCACCCGACGCCGCCATGAATCCGCCCTTACCCACCGCCGTGCTCGCCCTGAGCACGGTCGGCAAGGACTACGCGGCGCCGGTGCTCGACGGCGTTTCTCTCGAGCTGCACGCCGGCGAGGTGCTCGCGCTCACGGGCGAGAACGGCGCGGGCAAGAGCACGCTGTCGAAGATCGTCTGCGGGCTGGTGCAGCCCACGCGCGGCGGCATGCTGCTGGACGGCCAGCCCTTCGCGCCGGCCTCGCGCCGCGATGCCGAGCGCCTGGGCGTGCGCATGGTCATGCAGGAACTCGGCCTCGTCACCACGCTGTCGGTGGCCGAGAACCTGCTGCTCGACCGCCTGCCGCACAAGAGCGGTTGGATCCGCCGCGCCACGCTGCACGAACTGGCCGAGCGCCAGCTCGCCAAGATCGGCCTGGACGGCATTGACCCGGCCACGCCGGTGGCGCGGCTGGGCATCGGCCAGCAGCAGATGGTGGAGATCGCGCGCAACCTGCAGGACGACACGCGCGTGCTGGTGCTCGACGAGCCCACCGCCATGCTCACGCCGCGCGAAACCGCGCACCTGTTCGAGCAGATCGAACTGCTGAAACTGCGCGGCGTGGCGATCGTCTACGTGTCGCACCGCCTCGAAGAACTGCAGCGCATCGCCGACCGCGTGGCGGTGCTGCGCGACGGCAAGCTGGTCGACGTGCGCGCCATGGCCGGCGTGCGCGAATCCGAACTGGTGCAGCGCATGGTCGGGCGCGCGGTGCACGAACACGAAGGCCGCGCGCGTCGCGTGGCGGGCCCGGTGCTGCTGAGCGCGCGCGGCATCGGCCGAGCGCAGGTGGTGCGCGACGTCGATCTCGAACTGCGCGCGGGCGAAGTCATGGGCCTGGCCGGCCTGGTCGGCTCGGGCCGCACCGAGCTCGTGCGGCTGCTGTTCGGTGCCGACCGCGCCGACCGCGGCGAGGTCGTGCTGCACGACGGCACGCCGGCCGCGCAGCCCGTGCGGCATGCGCGCAAGGGCTGGCGCTCGCCGATGCAGGCCATTCGCGCGGGCATCGGCCTCGTGACCGAAGACCGCAAGTCGCAGGGCCTGCTGCTCACGCAGCCGATCCGCGTCAACGCCACGCTGAGCGACCTCGGCGCGATCTCGCACGCCGGCTGGCTGCGCCGCGCCAAGGAACGGCAGATTGCGCGCCGGCTGGTGGAGCTGCTGCGCATCCGCTCGCGCAGCATCGAACAACCCGTGTCCACGCTCAGCGGCGGCAACCAGCAGAAGGTGGTGTTCGCACGCTGGCTGCACCGCGAATGCAAGGTGCTGCTGCTGGACGAACCCACGCGCGGCGTGGACGTGGGCGCGCGCGCCGACCTGTACGCCGAACTCGACCGCATGACCGACGCCGGCAAGGCGCTCCTGATGGTGTCCAGCGACCTGCGCGAGCTGATGGCCATGTGCGACCGCATCGGCGTGATGAGCGCCGGCCGGCTGGTCGCCGTGTTCGAGCGCGGCGAGTGGAGCGAACAGTCGCTGCTCGCCGCCGCCTTCAGCGACGCCACGGGCCGCGTGCCCGGTTCCCCGGCGGATTCCGCCCCTTCCGCATCCGCCCCGACTTCCGCCGACGCCTGACGACCATGAACGCAGCCTCTCCCTCTTCTCCTGCTTCCGCCGCCGCCGGCAAGCCGCCGTCTGCGCTCAAGGGCCAGCTCGGCACCTACCTGGGCCTGACGGTCGTGCTGCTGGGCATGATTGCGCTCTTCGGCTCGATGAGCGAATACTTCCTCACGCGCGAAACCTTCATCTCCATCGCCAACGAGATCCCGGCGCTGGCCGTGATGGCAGTGGGCATGACCTTCGTGCTGATCATCGCGGGCATCGACCTGTCGGTGGGCTCGGTGCTCGCGCTGAGCGCGGCCGTCACGGCCGCCGCCATCCTCGAATGGAAACTCTCGGTGCCGCTGGCCGCCCTGCTCGGCCTGGCCACCGGCCTCATCTGCGGCACGGTGACGGGCGCGGTGTCGGTCGCGTGGCGGCTGCCGAGCTTCATCGTTTCGCTGGGCATGCTCGAGGCCGTGCGCGGCGGCGCCTACCTGGTCACCGACTCGCGCACGCAGTACGTGGGCGACGCCATCTCGGGCCTGGCCGCGCCGTGGATCGGCGGCATCTCGGCCGCCTTCGTGCTCGCCGTGGTGCTGGTGGCCGTGGGGCAGCTGGTGCTCACGCGCTCCGTGTTCGGTCGCCACGTGGTGGGAATCGGCACCAATGAAGAAGCCATGCGCCTGGCGGGCATCGACCCGCGGCCGATCCGCATCATCGTCTTCGCCGTGACCGGCCTCTTGGCCGGGCTCGCGGGCCTCATGCAGTCGGCCCGCCTCGAAGCGGCCGACCCGAACGCGGGCGTGGGCATCGAACTGCAGGTGATCGCGGCCGTGGTCATCGGCGGCACCAGCCTCATGGGCGGGCGCGGCTCGGTGGTCAACACCTTCTTCGGCGTGCTGATCATCGCGGTGCTCGAGGCCGGCCTGGCGCAGGTGGGCGCGAGCGAGCCGAGCAAGCGCATCATCACGGGCGCGGTGATCGTGGTGGCCGTCATCATCGACACCCTGCGCCAGCGCCGGGCCGATCGTCGACTGGCCTGAGCCTCAAGGAACCCAGAGAAAACCATGGCCACCATCAAGGACGTCGCACTCCAGGCGGGCGTTTCCGTCACCACCGTGTCGCACGTCGTCAACGACACGCGCCACGTGAGCGCCAAGGTGCGCGAGCGCGTCGAGCTGGCGATCCGCGAGCTGGGCTACGTGCCCAACGCGATGGCGCGCAGCCTCAAGAGCAACACCACCTCGACGCTGGGCATGCTGATCCCCAACAGCTCGAACCCCTACTTCGCCGAGATCGTGCGCATCGTGGAAGACCGCTGCTTCGGCGCCGGCTACACGCTGGTGCTGTGCAACACCGACGACGAGCCCCGGCGCCAGAGCGTGTACCTGCAGGTGCTGGCCGAGCGCCGCATCGACGGGCTCATCGTGGTGTCGACCGGCGCCGACGAGGACGACTCGCTCGCCACCCATCTGCGCGGCCTGCGCATTCCCACCGTGCTGGTCGACCGCGAGATCGCCGACCCCGCCTGCGACCTCGTGGAAACCGCCCACATGCAGGGCGGCCTGCTCGCGGTGCGGCACCTGCTGTCGCTGGGCCACAAGCGCATCGCCTGCATCGGCGGGCCGCTGGGCGTGACCTCGAGCGAGCAGCGCATCGAAGGCTGGCGCATGGCGCTGGCGGAAACCGGATCGGCACCGAATGCGGACGCGCTGCTGTGGCGCGGCGGCTTCACCAGCCAGGGCGGCTACGAGGCGATGCACGCCATCCTGCGCACCGAGCAGAAGCCCTCGGCCGTGTTCGTGTGCAACGACCTGATGGCCATCGGCGCGCTGCGCGCCGCACATGAAAGCGGCGTGCGCGTGCCCGACGAACTGTCCATCGTGGGCTTCGACGACATCGAACTGTCGGCCTACACCAGCCCGCCGCTCACCACCGTGGCCCAGCCCAAGGAGCGCATCGGCGCGCTGGCGGTCGACATGCTGCTGGAGCGCATGGGCGGCAAGCGCCGCGACGCGCGCAAGGTCGTGCTGCAACCCGAGCTGCGCGTGCGCGCCTCGACCGCGCGCCACGCGGGCTTTCGCGAAACCGGCGTGACGCCCGCCCCTTCCCCCACCGCCACACCTTCCAAGTCCCGCACCTCGTGAGCCTTCAGCCTCTTTCTTCCTCCACGCCACCGCGCATCGTGGTGCTCGGCAGCCTGAACATGGACATCGTGCTGCGCGTGCCCTACGCCCCGGCCGCGGGCGAAACCCTGCTGGGCCGTTCGATCGACGCCATCCCCGGCGGCAAGGGCGCCAACCAGGCCGTGAGCTGCGCACGCCAAGGCGCGCAGGTGCAGATGATCGGCTGCGTGGGCGACGACGCGCATGGCGCGGCCCTGCGCGATGCGCTCGCGCGCGACGGCATCGACACCGCCGCGCTGCGCACCGTGGCGGGCGAGCCGACCGGCACGGCGCTGATCCTCGTGGAAGACAGCGGCCAGAACCGCATCGTGATGATTCCCGGCGCCAACGCGCGCGTCGCCATCGACGCGGCCTCGCTGACGCAGCAGGTGCAGGGCGCGGCCTTCCTCGTCGCGCAGTTCGAGACCCCGATGGACCAGGTGGCACGCGCCATCAACGCCGCGCACGACGCGGGCTGCGCGGTGATGCTCAACCCCTCGCCGGTGCAAGCCATCGCCGAGGCGCTCTGGCCCCGCATCGACACGCTGGTGGTCAACGAGATCGAGGCGCAGACCCTGTCGGGCCAGAACGCCGACAGCCCCGAAGAAGCAGCGCAGGCCGGCCAGGCGCTGCGCGCGCGCGGCATCGCCCGCGTGGTCGTCACGCTGGGTTCGCGCGGCGCCGTTGCGGTCGACGCCGACGGTGCGCGCCACCATCCCGCGCCGAAGGTGCAGGCGGTCGACACCACCGCCGCCGGCGACACCTTCCTGGGCGCGCTCGCCGTGGCGCTGGGCGAAGGCCAATCGTTCGACGAGGCCGTGCGCCTGGGCATCCGCGCCGCCGCGCTGTGCATCCAGCAGCCCGGCGCCCAACCCTCCATTCCGCTGCGCGACGCCGTGCTGCGCAGCCCCCTGCCCCCCGACTGGATCACGCTGTGAAACGCTCCCCCCTGCTGCACGCCGAACTCTCCCACGTGATCGCCTCGCTGGGTCACGGCGACATGCTGGTGATCGGCGACGCCGGCCTGCCGATTCCCGACGGCCCGCGCCGCATCGACCTGGCCGTGGCGCGCGGCGTGCCGGGGATCAGCGATGTGCTGAAGGCTGTGCTGTCGGAGATGCAGGTGGAAAGCGCACTCATGGCGCGCGAAGCGCTGGAGCACTTGCCTGCCGGCACGCTGCCCGCGTGGTGCGAAGGGCAACTGGGCGTGGTGCCGCAGGTCATCTCGCACGAAGAACTGAAGCGCGTGAGCGCGCGCGCCAAGGCCGTGGTGCGCACGGGCGAATGCACGCCCTACGCGAACATCATCCTGGTCGCGGGCGTCGCATTCTGAATGGGCCTCGACGCCTCGGTCCGCTGCAACTGCTGGGAACGTGGCCTGACCCGGCCGACGCCCCTGGCATCGCGCATCGCCATCGACGAAGAGGGCTACCCCGGGTTGAAGGACGAGGACGACCCCGACTTCGGCCCGTTCTGGGAGTGGCTGCAGACATGCTGCGTCCACCCGGGCATGAAACAGGCCCACGAACACCTCGCAAACTGGCACGGCTATCGGGAGTTTCAGTACGCATTGCACCAAGCAGGCGGTGCCGAGCGCTTCCCGACGCTGTTCGACAACCTGCCGGTGGCGAATGGCGGTCTGGCCCCCGCCGCCGTGGCATCGCGCATGCTCGCGGAGCTGTCGGATTTCGAACAGTCCGCGCGCTTCGGCCAACGCTTCGTTCTGCTGGACTCGACCTCGGGCGATGAACTGCGCAGCGCCTCGGCGTCGCACCAGTTTGTGCTGACGTCCGAACTGCGTCTGGGCGTCGATGCCGAGGGCTTCTTCGTCGTGTCGGGAGACGCCGACGTGCTGTTTCGCAGCAAGCGCTTCACGCAGGCCCTGCTGGCGCCTGAAGGCTCAGACCCGGTCAGGTCGGGCCCTGCGCTTTTGACTGATCTGGATTCAGGCAGGAGCTTTCGCTGCGCGCTTGCGATGCCCGGACCCGACATTGCCTGGCCCGACGGTCGCATGCAGAACGATGCGGGTCAGTGTCGCTCCAGCTACCCGACGGCGGTTCATTTCGAGATGCGCGACCGCACGAGTGCCGACTTCAACTACATCGTCGAGCCGCTTCGGGTCTTGTGCAGCGCAGCCATCGAAACGGGAAATCCGATTCGCTGGTCGTAGAGACCACGGCGCTTACTCGAACCTGTAGTTCGCGCTCACCACCTGCCCCACCTTGAGCATGTGCTCCACGCCCTGCACCACGATGCAGTTCATGCCGAAGGTGATGCCGCCGTCCACGCGCGCGTCGGCGCGGTAGGTGCGCAACATGTCGCCGACCTCGGGGCTGCTGAGCGCGGTGGCCGGGTCGATGTCGGGAATGGGGCAGCGCGTGCAGGGCTTGACCGGGCGCAGCTCGGCCTCGCCCTCGCCGGTGGTGACGTGCAGCGCCTCGACTCGGTCTTCGTCGTGCGACTCGATACCGGCCAGCACGATGTTCGGGCGGAAGCGCTCGATGCCGACCGGGCCGTGGCCGGCCGCCGCCAGGCGCTCGTTGAGCTCGGCGATCGAGCCTTCGCTGGCCACCAGCAGCGGGAAGCCGTCGGCGAACTGGTTCAGCGCCTCGACGCCGTCGGTCCACTTCAGGCTCGACAGGCGCTGGTGCTCGGGGGCGAAGCGCACCAGGCGCAGCGCCTGCGGCTTGCCGGGCTCCGAAAGAAAGTCGCTGAACCACTGGGCCGCGATGTCGCCCATGTCGTAGGCCGCCACCTCGTCCTTCCACACGCGCACGCGCACTGGCTGCTCGACGCGGTCGAAGGCCAGGTGCAGCGCCAGCATGCCGGGCGCGCGCAGCACGACCTCGGTGTGCTTCATCTGCGGCTGGATGAGCGCCATGCGCGGCAGCTGCCGCTGGGTGACGAACTCACCCTGCGCATCGACCACCATCCAGGCCCGGTCGAACTCCAGGCCGGTTTCGGTGAGCAGCATCTCGTCGAGCTCGACGCCGGCGCACGACTTGACGGGGTACACGAACAGGCGGGCGATGGTGGCCTGGAGATCGAAAGCGGGCGGCTGCGACACGGTGGGGGTTCCTTTGAAATCGCCGGCCATTCTCCTGCATGAACGGGTATCGGCGCCCGCGCGCGAGGCAACTCCTACAATCATCCGATGGCCCTCTCACCCGAAGTTTGTATCCGCGGCGCCGGCATCGTCGGCCGCACGCTGGCGCTGCTGCTGGCGCGCGAACGCGTGCGTGTCGCGCTGGTGGTGCCGCCGGCCCCTGCGGGCAAGGAAGACATCCGGGCGTACGCGCTCAACGCGGCGTCCCGCACCATGCTCGAATCGCTGCGCGCCTGGCCCGACACGGCCCATGCCACGCCGGTGCACGAGATGCAGGTCCACGGCGACGATGGCGGCCGCGTGCAGTTCAGCGCCGCGCGCCAGAAGGTCGAGGCGCTGGCCTGGATCGTCGACGTGCCCGCGCTCGAACAGCAACTGGCCGACGCGGTGCGCTTCCAGCCCCTGATCGACGTGGTGACCGAGCCCGTGGCCGCGCCGCTCACGGTGGTGTGCGAAGGCAAGGCCAGCGCCTCGCGCGCCGCGCTGGGCGTGAGCTACGAGGTCACGCGCTACCCGCAGCACGCCATTGCCGCGCGGCTCGAGGCCGCGCACACGCACGACGGCATCGCGCGCCAGTGGTTCAACGACCGCGGCGAGGTGTTCGCCCTGCTGCCACTGGGCGGCGTGCACGGCAAGACGCTGGCGCTGGTGTGGTCGGTCGACCAGCTGCGCGTGCCCGAGCTGGTCGCGCAGGGCGTCGACGAATTCAGCGCCGCCGTGAGCGAAGCCAGCCACGGCGAGCTGGGCTCGCTGCGGCTCACGAGCGAACGCGCCGTGTGGCCGCTGTCGCGCGCCATCGCCGACCGCTGGTCCGGCACGATGCCCGGCCAGCCCACCCAATCGTGGGTGCTCGCGGGCGACGCCGCGCACACGGTGCATCCGCTGGCGGGCCAGGGCCTGAACCTCGGCCTGGCCGATGCGGCCGCGCTGGCCGAGGTGATCCGCACCCGCGACTACTGGCGCAGCGTGGGCGACGCCCGCCTGCTGCGCCGCTACGAACGCGCCCGCCGCGCCGACGTGCTGCAGATGAGCCTGGCCACCGACGGATTGCAGCAACTTTTCTCGCACAACCTGGGTCCACTGCCTGCGTTGCGCAACTGGGGCATGCGCGGTTTCGACCGCACGCGCTTCGTGAAGCACTGGATCACCGCACAAGCCATGGGCCTGAAGGCCTGACGCCCCGCGCCCACCAGCCCTCCACCTTTTTCCCGAAACCTTCCCGATGACCTTCGTCCGCCACCTTCTCGTCGCCGCCTGCGCGCTGCTCACGCTCTCCACCGCCGGCGCGGGCGAGGCCGAGATCCGCAAGAACCTGCCGACGCACATCCCGCAGCTGCCGCCCATCGAGGAAGTCACCAAGACGCCCGTGCCGGGCCTGTACGAAGTGCGCGTGAGCGGCAGCCAGCTGCTCTACACCGACGAGCAGGGCAACTACCTGCTGCAGGGCAGCCTGATCGACGCCAAGACCCGCCGCAACCTCACCGAGGAGCGCGTCGAGAAGCTCACCGCCGTCGCCTTCGACAAGCTGCCGCTGAAGGACGCGATCAAGATCGTGCGCGGCAACGGCAAGCGCAAGGTCGCGGTCTTCGAAGACCCGAACTGCGGTTATTGCAAGCGCTTCGAGAAGGACATGAAGAAGGTCGACAACGTGACCGTCTACATGTTCCTGTACCCCGTGCTCGGCCCGGATTCGACCGCCAAGTCGCGCGACATCTGGTGCAGCAAGGACCCGGGCAAGGCCTGGGCCGACTGGATGGAAGGCAACGTCAAGCCCGCCGCCGCAGGCACCAGCTGCAACGTGACGGCGCTGGAGCGCAACGTGGAGTTCGGCCGCAAGTACAACATCACCGGCACGCCCACGCTGATCTTCACCGACGGCAGCCGCGTCCCGGGCGCCATTCCCGCCGAGCAGGTCGAGAAGCAGCTCGCCGCCGCCAACTGATCCGATGGCGACGACCTCCGCTTCCCGGCGCGCAGCCGCGGCTGCAACCGCCACGCCCGCTGTGCATTGCCGCGTCGAGTGCGCCGACCTGCATGCGCGCCTGTTCGCCGTCACGCTGGCCATCGCCGCGCCCGCCGCGCAGCAGCGCGTGGCGCTGCCGGTGTGGATTCCCGGCAGCTACCTCGTGCGCGAGTTCGCCAAGAACCTGCAGGGCCTGCGCGCCACGCAGGGCCGCCGCAAGCCGGTGCTGACGCAGCTCGACAAGTGCAGCTGGCAGATCGATTGCGTGCCAGGCCAGCCGCTGGTGCTGCACTACCAGGTGTGCGCCTACGACAACTCGGTGCGCACCGCCTGGCTCGACGCCACGCGCGGCTTCTTCAACGGCACCAGCGTCTGCCTGCGTGTCGAAGGCCAGACCGAGGCGCCGCACGCGCTGGAGATCGTGCCGCCCGCGCTGCCGGCCGACGCCGCGCGCTGGTCGTGCGCCACCGCGCTCGTGCCGACGAAGGCCGACAAGCACGGCTTCGGCAGCTACCGCGCCGCCGGCTACGACGAACTGGCCGACAGCCCGGTCGAGATGGGCGCCTTCTGGAGCGCCGAGTTCGACGCCTGCGGCGTGCCGCACCGCTTCGTGATCGCGGGCGCCGCGGCCTCGTTCGACGGCGATCGCCTCATTGCCGACACCAAGGCCATCTGCGAAGCCGAGATCCGCTTCTGGCACGGCGACAAGGCCGGAAAGCGCGGCGGCCCCAAGCTGCCGATCGACCGCTACGTGTTCATGCTCAATGCGGTGGACGACGGCTACGGCGGGCTCGAGCATCGCCATTCCACCGCGCTCATCTGCAACCGCCGCGACTTGCCGCTGCGCGGCGAAAAGAAGAAGCAGCCCGAGGGCTACACCACACTGCTGGGCCTCATCAGCCACGAGTACTTCCACACCTGGAACGTCAAGCGCATGCGCCCGGCGGAGTTCGCGAGCTACGACTACAGCCGCGAGAACTACACCCAGCTGCTGTGGTTCTTCGAAGGCTTCACGAGCTACTACGACGACCTGCTGCTGCGCCGCGCCGGCCGCATCGACGACGCCGCGTACCTGCGCCTGCTCAACAAGACCATCAACCAGGTGCTGCAGACGCCCGGCCGGCTGGTGCAGCCGGTGGCCGACGCGAGCTTCGACGCCTGGGTCAAGTACTACCGCCAGGACGAGCAGACGCCCAACAGCACCGTCAGCTACTACACCAAGGGCGCGCTGGTGGCGCTGTGCTTCGACCTCACGCTGCGCCAGGAAGGCAAGGGCACGCTCGACGACGTGATGCGCCACCTCTGGACGCAAGGCAACGGCGGCCCGATCAGCGAGGCCGACATCGCCGCCGCGCTCGACGCCGTGGGCGGGCGCTCGTACGCCCCGGAACTCGCGCGCTGGGTGCATTCGACCGACGAACTCCCGCTGGCCGACCTGCTGCGCGCGCACGGCGTGGCCACGCTCGACGACCCCTCGCAACCCGCGCAGGCGCTCGGCTTGCGCGTGGCCGAAAGCGGCGGCAGCGTGCAGATCAAGGTGGTGCTGCGCGGCGGCGCCGCCGAAAAGGCCGGCTTCTCGGCCAATGACGAATGGCTCGGCATCGAACTGCCGGCCGTCGGTGGTCGCGGCAAGGGCGCGGCGCAACCCGCGCAGGCCTGGCGCCTCACGAAGCTCGACGACCTGGCGCTGTACCTCGGCGAGGCCACCAGGTGCACCGCCCTCGTCGCGCGCGACCGCCGGCTGCTGCGCCTGCCGCTCACGCTGCCGACGGGCTCGACCACGTGGCGGCTGTTCTCGCACGACGCGGCCAAGATCACGGCCTGGCTCGCCGCCAAGCCTTGATTTCTTCCGTTCAGGCCGGGTGATCGACGGCCGCCGCCAGCGGCGGCCGCACGAACAGCATCGGCTGCGGCTCGCCCACCAGCACGCAGGGCTTGCCGGTGCGGCGGCAATGGTCCTGCACGCGCCAGTAGGCACCGTGGCTCACGCAACCGGTCTGGCAGATCACGAGGTCGGCGGCGCGCAGGCCCGCCTCGAGCGCCGCGGGGTCGTCGGCCTCGTCGCCGCCGTCGTGGTGCAGGTAATGGCCACCGGCAATCTCCACGAGCTGGCGCGCCAGCGAAGGCGCCTCGGGCGCCGCTTCCGAACGGCCGACGCACAGCACCGACTTGGCCCGCAGGTCGGCCGGCACCTGCGGCCCCGGCGGCAAGGCATGGTGACGTCGGCCGCCCGGCGCCAGCAGCGCATGCAGGCGCTGGGGCAAGGCGCTGCCCCTGGCCGCGCGGGCCGCCAGTTCCTCGCGCACGATGGCAATCGCCGAGTCGCGCGCCACCAGCGCACCGCGCAGCCGCACGATCTGCGCCTCGAGCCGCTCGACCCGGGCGGCCTGCTCCACCAGCAGGCGCGAGCAACGCTCCTGCACCCGGGCATAGGCCCGCAGCAACACGGCATGTTCTTGCATCGGGAAGTCCATGGCGGCCATTCTAGATGAGAACAATTCTCAAATGAAACACCCGCGCGTCAGCGCGCCCGAAGCCTGGCTGGGTATAGTGGGACGCGTTTTTTTCCCCACCTCCCCCGGAGACAGCGACACCATGAGCTACGAAAACATCGACGTGCGGACCGAAGCAGGCAAGGTCGGCATCATCACCCTCAATCGCCCCAAGGCCCTCAATGCGCTGAACGACGCGCTGATGACCGAGCTGGGCCAGGCGCTCAAGGCCTTCGACGCCGACGACGCCATCGGCTGCATCATCCTCACGGGCAGCGAGCGCGCCTTCGCGGCCGGCGCCGACATCGCGGCGATGGCCAAGTACAGCTTCATCGACACCTACAAGGGCGACTACATCACGCGCAACTGGGAAACCATCCGCTCGATCCGCAAGCCGGTGATCGCGGCCGTGAGCGGCTTCGCACTGGGCGGCGGCTGCGAGCTGGCGATGATGTGCGACTTCATCATCGCGGCCGACAACGCCAAGTTCGGCCAGCCCGAGATCAAGATCGGCGTGATCCCCGGTGCCGGCGGCACGCAGCGCCTGCCGCGCGCGGTGGGCAAGAGCAAGGCCATGGACATGGCGCTCACCGCCCGCATGATGGACGCCGCCGAAGCCGAGCGCGCGGGCCTCGTGAGCCGCGTGGTGCCCTATGAGAAGCTGGCCGACGAAGCGCTGGGCGCCGCGCTGATCATCGCGGGCTTCTCGCAGATCGCCGTGATGGCGGCCAAGGAATCGGTCAACCGCGCCTTCGAGAGCGGCCTGAGCGACGGCGTGATGTTCGAACGCCGCCTGTTCCACGCGCTGTTCGCCACGCAGGACCAGAAGGAAGGCATGGACGCCTTCCTGGCCAAGCGCCAGCCGGATTTCAAGAACGCCTGATCCGCTGATACGCGGGCCCGGCGGCCGCAGCAGCGGTTGCCGTCAGCGGGTTCGCGACAGCGCCGTGCGCAGCGCCTCCAGCGCCTGCGCCGGCGGCGTGCCGATGGAGGCGGGGCCGCCCGGCTGCGGCGTCCACCGCACCTGGTCGCCCGCGATCTCGAGCACGGCCAGCAACGCGCCGTCGCGCCGCAGTTCGATGCGCGCCTCGACCGGCGCACCCAACTCCCCGCCCGCCACGGTGGCCGCACGCGCCACGGTGTTCACCAGCGCCGCCAGGCCTTCGGTGTCGCCGCGCGACTGGCGCGTGGTGGCGCCGGCGCGCGTGATGTCGAGGGTGGTCCAACGGTCCAGGGCCGTGAAGCCGCCGCTTGCCACGGCTTCGGTGGCTGCGCGCGGCGCCGCCTTGGCGGTGGCCGACGGAGCCGGCGCGGCTTGCACCGGTGCGGCGCGACGCTGCATGCCGGCGACATTCGCGCTGGCTCCGCCTTGCGCGGCGAGCGACGGCGCCGTCTCTGCGGACTCGCGCTGCATCGGCGCTGGCGCTGCTGGCGCTGCTGGCGCTGCTGGCGCTGCTGGCGCTGCTGGCGCTGCTGGCGCTGCTGGCGCTGCTGGCGCTGCAGGCGCTGCAGGTGCTGCAGGCGCTGCAGGTGCTACGGCCGGCGGTGCAGCTGCGTAAGGCATCGGACTCTGACCGACATCGGCCATGGGCGGCGCGGCCGGCATGGGCGCAGACGCGATGGCCGGTGCGGCGGGTGCAGGCGCAGTCACGGGCGCCGGGGCTTGCACCACTGGGGCCGCGGGCGCCGCCTTTTCCATCGCCCGTGCTTCGTCTTTCTGGACCGACGCCGCCGCCGCAGGGGCTTCGCGCCGTCGCGACGCTTCACGCGTTTCCTGCGTCTCGCGCTGCTTCAGGGTTTCTTTCGCATCGCGCGCCGCTTCGCTGCGCTGCGCAGCGGGCGGTGTCATGTCCGCCGTTGCGGCCGGTTCAGCGGCAGGCGCAGGTGCCGCGGCGACTGCCGGCGCTTCGGCCGATTGCGCAGGCGGTGCCGACGCCGGCGCGGGCGCCCCGGCCACTTGCGCCTCGCCATCGAGCCGCGCGTCGGGCACCGGCTCGCGATGCCACAGCACGGTGACGAAGGTCGCCACGAGCACGGTCGCGAAGGCCGCGTTCCACGGCATGCGCGAACGCGGACTGCCGCCGCCGAACAGGCGTCGCCACCACGGCGCGGCCTGCACCGCAGGGCCGGCCGCCGGCGCGGAGGCCGCGGCGAGGTTGTGCGCCATCTTCAGGATCGCCTCGCGCGTGTGGGCCGCGGGCACGGCGTCGCGGTCGGGCGCGTGGTCCAGCGCGCGGCGCAGCCGCGCGTCGTGCAGGTCGTGGTCGTCCATGCCGGTGCTCATGCCCGCTGCTCCAGCACCGACAGGTAGCGTTCCATGCAGCCGCGCAGCTTCTGCAGCCCGTAGCGCAGACGGCTGCGCACGGTCTCGAAGCCGATCTCCAGCCGGGCCGCGAGCGCGTCGACGGTCAGGCCGTCTTCATGGTGCAGGAGAAAAGCCGCGCGTTGCTCGGCCGGCAGTTCGTCGAGACAAGCCAGCAGCCGGCGCCCGGCGGCGCGCCAGAACGCCAGCTCTTCGGCCGACGGGTGCGCCGACAGGTCGGTGGCCCCGTGCACGCCCCGGTCGAGCGCGGGCACCGCGTCGCCGTCGTCGTCGGTCGCATGGCCATCGAGCGTCACCTCGCGCCCGCTCACGCGCAGGCGGTCCATCGCGAGGTTGTGCGCGATGGTGAAGGCCCAGGTGCGCCAGGTGGCGCCCTGCGGCGAGAAGCTGTCGCGCGCCGAGATGATCCGCACCCAGGTGTCCTGGAACACCTCGTCGGCCTGCGCGGCCAGCCGCGCGCCGAGCAGGCGCTTGACGAAGCGGAACAGGCCGCCTTCGTGGCGCGCATAGAGCACGTCGAAGGCGGCGGCATCGCCGTGGGCGTAGGCCAGCATCAACTGATCGTCGGGCATGGCGTCGCGCTCGGTGGCGGTGCGGGCAGCAGCAGAAGGGGCGCGTGGCAGCGCAGACATCGCAGGATTGTCACCCGAGCTTGTACGGCTCACGGAGGCGATCGGGGTTAAGTCGCGTTGCGATCCGACGCATTCGATTGCAGAAAAATCGACCTGAAAACGCCGGGAGTTGAACTGGGCCCAAAGCCTGGGCTATAATTTTGGGCTCGGTGCTGAATTGCACTGACGGCTCTTTAGCTCAGTCGGTTAGAGCGATGGAATCATAATCCACAGGTCCGCGGTTCGAGTCCGTGAAGAGCCACCAACACAGCCTCCCCGCCCCGGCGGAATGGCTCAAAAAGCCCTAAGTTTTCAACGACTTAGGGCTTTTTTCGTTCAGGCGTCCGATGCCGTCTCGCCCACCGGCACCCGGTCCAGCCGGAACGCCTCGGGCTCGCAGTGCACCAGGCGCCAGCCGTGGGCGCCGTGCAGCTGCAACTCGTCCACCACGTCCGTCAGCGTGCCGATGAGTTCGTTGCCCCAGAACCTGCGCGCGCCGCGCACGGGGTTGAGCATCTGCCGCAGCCGCGGAATCGACAGCACGCGCTCGGCGTTGAAGAAGAACTCCAGCGCCAGGTCGAAGGTGACCGGGTCGACGCGCTGCGTGCGGCCCGGGAAGCTCACGCTGCGGTCCATCGGCTGGAAGCTGTAGGCGCCCCACACGAGCGGCGTTGGCATCGCGCACGCCAGGCCGCGCGTTCGCAGCGACAGCAGGATGGTTCGGTAGAAGTCGTCGAACGCCGGTGCCGCTACGGGCGGGCGCCCCCGCAGGTGCCGCGTGGGCGCGGGCGCCTCCTGCGCCAGTGGAACGACCTTCGCGCCCATCAACGACAGCACGTCCGGCGCCTCCTCGCTCGCCGCCTCGGGCACGTCGGCCAGGAACAGCAGGTTCAGGCGGTCGCCCAGCGTCGCCAGTTCGTCGATGCTGGTGAAGACCAGCGGCGCCACGCCCAGCGCGCGCAGCACGCGCCGCGCGTACTCGCGCTCGCGCAGCGCATGGCCGAGCACGCCGATGCGGCGGGCGGGGCGCGCCAGGGGCTCCGAGGGTGCGGCGAAGAAGCGGCTCATGCGGGAGCCCCTTCACAGTCCGCTGCGGCAACAACATGCCCGAGGCAGTGCTTTCGGGGGCTCGGGCCGCGGTTCGCGACCCCGGTGATCAGGACCGGCATGGGTGCTCGAAATTCTCAAAAGAATGAATGAAGCCGCGTCCGCTGCGCCCGCGCTTCATGCCGCATGCGATGCGGCACAAGGCAGCGGGCCCACTGAGGCAACCCGGCGCTCACCCATCCTAGGAAGGCCCGCACGGCCCGTACATAGGACTGTTCCGAAAAGCCCCGCCTTTCGCGCCCCTCAGAGCACCTTTGCGCCGCGCAGCCAGTCCAGCAGCATGGCCGAGTCGGCGCGCATGCGCAGGTCGGCGGCCTCGGCGTCGAAGCGCGTCGTCACCTGGGCCGACTGGTTGTTGTAGTGGTCGCTCTCGGCGGTCAACACGTCGAGCAGCGTGCGCTTGCCCAGGTGGTACCACTGCTCGTAGAAGATCTTGCGCACGCGGTCGGTTTCCTGGATCAGCTCGGTGTACTCGCCGGCCCGGCTGGCCGCCGCGTCGCGCTGCTCGGCGGAGGTGCGCAGCCGGTAGGCCAGGTCGCGCGCCGAGGCCTCGGCCTTTTCCTCGCCGGCCGCCGCGCGCTCGAAGGCCGCGCGTTCCGACGCGCGCCCCGAGCCCCCCTGGAACGCGTTCCACTGCAGCGACAGGCCCGTGGACCACGGCTGCTTGTTGCCCGCCGAATCTTCCTGCGTGCTCTTGCCGACCACCCAGTTCAGCTGCGGCAGGCGGCCCGCCTTCACCGACTCCGCGTACAGGCCCGCGGCCTTCGCCTCGGCCCGCGCCTGCTGCATCGCCGGATGCTCGGCGCCCGCAATCAGGGCGTCCTGCAGCGCGACCGGGCGGATCTCCCACGCCAGGTCGGCCGGCCACTGCACCTCTTCGCCGACCAGCTTCACGAGGCTCACTTGCACCTCGCGCAGCTTGGCCACGATGGCGTCGCGGCCGGTCACGGCCTGCAGGCGGCGTGCGCGCGCCTGCGTGAGTTCGCTGGCGCGGCCGCGGTCGCTCTGCACGATCTGGCTCAGCATGTCGACCAGCTCTTCCATGCGCTTCACATAGCCTTGGCTGGCCTCGAGCGCCGCCTGGTGGCGCCGCTGTTCGAGCAGCGCCGACACGGTGTCGTACGCGATCTTCTGGCGCACCTGCTGCGCCGCCTGGTAGGCCGCCTTCGAGGTCTCGGTGCGGCTGTCGATGGTGGCGCTCAGGCGCCCCCAGTCGTACACCGGCGTGGTGATCGCGAGGTTGCCCGACGCGCTGCGCGTGCCGCTGTTGTTGGCACCGCTGCCGCCGAAGGTCGCGGACGGCGACGACACGCCCACCTGCACCTGCGGCCAACGCTGGCCCTTGGCCTGGTCGATGCCCGCTTGCGCCGTACCGATGATGGTTGGCTTGGCGTCGTCGGTGACCTGGCCCTTCTGCAGCATGCCCTGGAGCACGCCCACGTCGTCCTGCACGTTCTGGATCACGGGCTCGCTCGGCGGCACGGTGTCCACGGTGAAGTTGAACGGCTTGGTCGGCTCGCTCGTGTTGCCGGCCTTGTCGGTCGCGGTCACGGTGATGCTGTGTGCGCCGTCGGACAGGGCCGTGCCGGGCGTGAAGCTCCACGAGCCATCGGGCTTGACCGTCGTCTCGCCCAGCAGGGTCGCGCCGTCGTACACCTTGATGGTGCTGCCGGCCTTGCCCGTGCCCTGGATCTCGGGGCGCGCGTCGTCGGTGTTGCCGTTGGGGGCGATGGCGCCCTGGATCGTGCCCTGGTCGTCCATCAGCTTGCCCAGCGTCACGACGCCAGGAATGGCGTCCACCACCACGTTCAGTGCATCGCCCTGGCCGCTGCTGTTGCCGGCTTGGTCGACCACTTCGGTGGTGAAGGCGTGCTCGCCGCTGGTCAGCGGCGTGGTGGGCGTGAAGCTCCAGTCGCCGTTCTCGTCCACCAGCGCTTCGCCGATCTTGTTGCCGTTGTCGTACACGTTCACGGTGGCGCCCGGCTCGGCCTTGCCGCTGAAGGTCGGGAGGTCGTCGTCGGTGGTTTCGCCGTCCTTCAGCGCGCCCACCTTGCCACCCACGTCGTCGGTCACGACGAGGTCGGTGACCTGGCCCGGCGGCGTCGCGTCGACCACGAAGTTCCAGATGCCGGTGGCATCGCTGGTCTGGCCCACGGGGTTGGTGGCCGTGGCGGTGATGTTGTGCGTGCCGTCGGCCAGGTTGGCTTCAGGCGTGAAGCTCCACTTGCCGTTGGCGTCGGCCACGGTCTGGCCCAGCAGCTTGGTGCCGTCGTAGACCTTGATGGTGTTGCCCGCTTGCGCGGTGCCGATGATGGTCGGCCGCGCGTCGTCGGTGACGTCGCCCTTCTGCAGCATGCCCTGGTGCGGGCCCACGTCGTCCTGCACGTTCTGGATCACGGGCACGCTCGGCGGCACGCTGTCCAGGATCACGGTGTAGGGCGCGGTGGGCGCGGTGTGGTTGCCCGTGGGGTCCATCTCGATGGCGGTGAACTCGTTCTTGCCTTGCAGCAGCGGCGTGTTCACTTGCAGCGTCCACTTGCCGTCGGCCTCCACGATCGCGCGGCCGAGCTCGCGGCTTCCCGTGCTGTCCTTGACCGTCACGATGATGGTGTCGCCGGCCGTGCCGGTGCCGCTGAGCAGCGGACGGCTGTCGTCGGTCTTGCCGCCCGAGGCCACGTTGCCCGTGACTTCGCCCACGTCGTCGGCCACGCCCGTGATGGCCAGCTTGCTGGCATCGGGCGGGGTCACGTCGATCTCGAAATCGAAGGGGTCGGAGGGCTTGCTCTCGTTGCCGGCCGGGTCGCGCGCGATGACGGTGATGGAGTGGTCGCCCTCCTTCAGGTCGGTCGACGGCGTGAAGGTCCAGGCGCCGTTCTCGTCCACTTCGGTGGTGCCGATCACGGTGTCACCGTCCTTGATGACGATGGTGTCGCCCGGCGTGCCTTCGCCATGGAACTCGGGCTGGCGGTCGTCGGTGACGCCGCCCGGGGTGATGGGGCCCTGGTACTCGCCCATGTTGTCGTTGGCGCCGCCCACCTGGGGCTGCTCGGGCGGGGTGATGTCGACGACGAATTCGAACGGGTCGGAAGGCTCGCTCTCGTTGCCCGCGGGGTCGCGCTCGACGATGGTGATGGAGTGCTCGCCCTCGCTCAGGTCGGTCGGCGGCGTGAAGGTCCACACGCCGTCCCCGTTCACTTCGACGCGGCCGATTTCCTCGCCGTGGTCCTGCACGATGATGGTGTCGCCCGGGGTGCCCTGGCCGTTGAACTCGGGACGCTGGTCGTCCGTCGCGCCGCCCGGGGGCACGCGGCCCTTGATGGGGCCCACGTCGTCGATGACGGCGCCGGGGCCTTCGCTGCTGCCGCCGTTCCACTCGGGCTTGGGCGGCGGGGTGGTGTCGACGGCGAACTCGAACGGGTCCGAAGGCTCGCCTTCACGGCCGGCCGGATCGCTCTCGGTGATGGTGATGGAATGGTTGCCCTCGCTCAGGTCCTTCGGTGGCGTGAAGTGCCACGCGCCGTTGCCGTCCACAAGGGTCTTGCCGATTTCTTTGCCGTTGTCGTACATGGTGATGGTGTTGCCGGGTGTGCCGGTTCCGAAAAAATCAGGTCGCGTGTCGTCGGTCTGGCCGCCGGGTTGGATCTGGCCCTGAATGGGGCCGACGTCGTCGTAGGCACCGCCGATGCCGTCGAAGCCGGGCTTGCCGGGGGGACGCACGTCGGGCGGGGGCATCACGGGCGGAAGGCTGGGCGCGGTATCGCCGTCGCTGCCGCTGGCCGCGGCGATCGCGCCGAGGCCGAGCGCCGCCAGGCCGCCAGTCATCAGCAGGGGCAGCATGCCGCCGAAGGCGTCATTGCCGGCAGCCGCTTCGGTGCCGGCCAGGTACGGCGCACCCGCGCCGTACGAATCGCCACCCAGCGCCACGGGCGCCGACTGGCCTTCGGCCAGCGCGTAGATGTCGCCCGCGCCATCGGTGCGCGCGTAGGCGTACAGCAGACCGTCCTCGGCCACGCCGTACAGGCCCACGGGTTCGGACTGCGCGTAGTAGCCCTCGAGCACCAGGCCCGGGCTCGTCTCGCCTTCGAGCGTGATCTGCAGGTCGTTGCCCACGCGCGTGAGCGTCACGTTCTCGGGCGCGAAACCGTCATCGCCCTTGAGCACGTACTTCGCGCCCTTCTGGACCTTGATGCGGACCGGCGCCTTGCCGTTCGTTGCCGTTTCCACCGTGTGATCGATGTTCCTGCCGTTGCTGTTGACGACGACCTTCGTCTTCTTCGTTGCCATGTGATTCCTAGTGCTTGCTGAATGAAAAACGGGACCGCAGCGGCACGCGCACGCGCGGCGCCAGCTCATACGGTTTGTTGACCGATGACTTTAGGAAGACGGTCCCGTTCCACCCATCGGACGAGTCCGAAAGCGGGTGCGACAAACATAGGCACAGGGCGAAACTGTGAACAAAGCCCCCAGGAGTTCGTACAAAGCACAAGGCCCTCGCGAGCCAGCGACTCGCAAGGGCCTTGAAGAAGACAGCGCCGCAGCGCGAAGCGGTCAGCGTCCGAGGTCTTTGGCGGACACGCCGCCGATGCCCCAGTTTTCCTTGGGCATGTCGTGCAGCCACACGCGCACGTTCTCCTTCGGCGCGTCGACGGCCTCGACGATGGCGCGGGTCACTTTCTCGATCAGCGCGCGCTTCTGTTCTTCGGTGCGGCCTTCGATGAGGTAGATCTGTGCAAAGGGCATCGTGTACTCCTGTTCGGCTCTTCAGTGCTTGATGCAGATCAGACGAAACGCAGGCCCACGCTGCCCATGCCCTGCACCTTCAGCGTGACGGCATCGCCCGCCTGCACGGCCACGGCCTCGGTGATGCCGCCCGACAGGATCAGCGTGCCCGCCGGAATCTCCTCGCCGCGCGCGCCCAGGTGGTTGGCCAGCATCGCAATCGCCGCGGCCGGGTGGCCGAGCACCGCGGCGCCCGCGCCGAAGGCCACGGGCTGGCCGTTCTTCTCGAGCACGATGCCGACGGTGCGCAGGTCGACCTCGCTCGCAGGCACGGCGCGTCCGCCCACCACGAAGCGCGAGGCCGAGGTGTTGTCGGCCACCACGCTCTTCAGGTCGAACTTGAAGTCGCGGTAGCGGCTGTCGATCACCTCGATGCCCGGCAGCACGAAGTCGGTGGCCGCGAGCACGGCGCCGATGTGGCAACCCGGGCCGCTGAGCGCGCGCTTGGTGACGAACGCGATCTCGGGCTCGACCTTCGGATGGATGAGCTCGCTCACCTTGCACTCGCCGCCTTCGGGCAACGCGTAGTTGTCGGCCATGAAGCCGAAGACCGGCGTGGTCACGCCCATCTGCTTCATCTTGGCGTGCGAGGTGAGCCCGGCCTTCAGCCCGATGATGCGGTGGCCGCGCGCGAGCTTGCGGCGGCGGATCTCGTTCTGGATCGCGTAGGCGTCGTCCCAGTCCATCTCGGGATGTTCGTCGGTGATCTTGGGCGTGTCGCGCGCTTCCAGCTCACAGGTCTCCAGGTGCTCCGCGAGCGCGGCGATGGTGTTCTTGTCGAGCTTCATGCCGCGACTCCTTCCTGTGGCTGCTGCACGGCCTGGCGTGCGCGGGCCAGCGTGATGGCCGTGTCTTCGATCATGTCTTCCTGCCCGCCGACCATGCCGCGCCGGCCCAGCTCCACCAGGATCTCGCGCGCGGGCACGCCGTACTTCTTCTCGGCGCGCTTGGCGAACAGCAGGAAGCTCGAATACACGCCCGCGTAGCCCAGCGTGAGCGAGTCGCGGTCGACGCGGATCATGTGGTCCATGATCGGCACGACGCGGTCCTCGGCCACGTCCTGGATGCGGAACACATCGACGCCGGTCTCGATGCCCATGCGGTCGCACACCGCCACGAACACCTCCATCGGCGTGTTGCCCGCGCCCGCGCCCAAACCTGCGGCGGCGGCGTCGATGCGGTTGGCACCCGCCGCGACGGCCGCGACCGAGTTGGCCACGCCCATCGCGAGGTTGTGGTGGCCGTGAAAGCCCAGCTCGGTGTCGGCCTGGAGCGCCGCGCGCACCGCGCCGATGCGCGCCGTGACGTCGTCCGGCAGCATGTGGCCCGCCGAGTCGGTCACGTAGATGCAGTTGGCGCCGTAGCCTTCCATGAGCAGCGCCTGGCGCACCAGCGTCTCCGGCGAGGCCATGTGGGCCATCATGAGAAAGCCCACCGTGTCCATGCCGAGCCGGCGCGCCATGGTGATGTGCTGCTCGGACACGTCGGCCTCGGTGCAGTGCGTGGCCACGCGCACGGTGTGCACGCCCAGGCCGTGCGCCATGCGCAGGTGGTCCACGGTGCCGATGCCGGGAATCAGGAGCGCCGACACCTTGGCCTGCTTCATGAGCGGGATCACGGCGCCCAGATACGCTTCGTCGGAATGCGCGGGAAAGCCGTAGTTGACCGAGCTGCCGCCCAGGCCGTCGCCGTGCGTCACCTCGATCAGCGGCACGCCCGCTTCGTCGAGCCCGCTGGCGATGTGCGTCATCTGTTCGAGCGTCATCAGGTGGCGCTTGGGGTGCATGCCGTCGCGCAGCGTCATGTCGTGCAGGGTGACGCGGCGGCCCTTCAGATTCGTGTTCGTCGTGGTGGTCATGGGGGTGCTCCTAGGCCACGGCGGGCTCGGGTTGCGGGAGGCTGGCGAGCATCGCTTCGGCGAACATTTCGGCCGTGCGCGCCGCGGCGGCGGTCATGATGTCGAGGTTGCCGGCGTACTTGGGCAGGTAGTCGCCCAGGCCTTCGACCTCCAGGTAGATCGACACGCGGTGGCCGTCGAACACCGGTCCGTTCACGAGCTTGTAGCCCGGCACGTACTTGCGCACCTCGGCGATCATCTCGTGCACCGAGGCCGTGATGCGCGCCTCGTCGGGTGGGCCTTCGGTGAGGCAGTGCACCGTGTCGCGCATGATCAGCGGCGGCTCGGCCGGGTTGACGATGATGATCGCCTTGCCCTTGGCCGCGCCGCCCACGCGCTCGACCGCACCGGCCGTGGTGCGCGTGAACTCGTCGATGTTCTTGCGCGTGCCCGGACCGACCGAGCGGCTCGACACGGTGGCCACGATCTCGCCGTAGGCCACCGGCTGCACGCGCGACACGGCCGCCACCATCGGGATGGTGGCCTGCCCGCCGCAGGTGACCATGTTGACGTTGGCCGGCCGCGCGCCGCCCGCCATGAGCAGACTCTTCAAGTTGACCGGCGGCACGCAGAACGGCCCGATGGCCGCGGGCGTGAGGTCGATCATGAGCACGCCCAGCGCGTTGAGCTTGGCGCTGTTCTCGGCGTGCACGTAGGCGCTGGTGGCGTCGAACGCGATCTGCACGCCGTCGGCCTGCACATGCGGCAAGAGGCCGTCCACGCCCTCGGCCGTGGTCTTCAGGCCCATCTCGCGGGCACGCTTGAGGCCATCGGATTCGGGGTCGATGCCCACCATCCACACGGGTTCGAGCACCGGGCTGCGCTGCAGCTTGGCGAGCAGGTCGGTGCCGATGTTGCCGGGGCCGATCAGCGCGCACTTGATCTTGGTTGTTGTCGTCATGGGGTTGTCTCCTTCAATGGAAGCGCACCGAGCAGCCGCCGAGGCCGCCGATCGAAACGCGGAAGTTGTCGCCGGCCTTGGCGGGGAACATCGCGGCGAGCGCGCCCGACAGGATCACCTCGCCCGCCTTGAGCCCGATGCCCAGCGCACCGAGCGTGTTGGCCAGCCACGCGACCGCGTTCACCGGCGAGCCGAGCGCGGCAGCGCCCGCGCCGGTGGCGATGATTTCGCCGTTCTTCTCGAGCACCATGCCGCAGGTGGCCAGGTCGACGCGGCGCGGATCGACCGCGTGGTCGCCCAGCACGAACACGCCGCACGAGGCGTTGTCGGCCACGGTGTCGGCGATCTGGATCTTCCAGTCGCGGATGCGCGAGTCGACGATCTCGAAGCAGGGCATCACGCACTCGGTGGCGGCCAGCACATCGGCGTTGCCGATGCCGGGGCCCATGAGGTCGCGCTTGAGCAGGAAGGCGATCTCGCCCTCGGCCTTGGGCTGGATGAGCGTGGTGCTGTCGATCGACTCGCCCTCGCCGACGACCATGCCGTCGAGCAGGTAGCCGAAGTCGGGCTGGAACACGCCCAGCATGTTCATCACGGCGCGCGAGGTGACGCCGATCTTCTTGCCGACGACGCGCTCGCCAGCGTCGAGACGGCGCGCGATCATGCGCTGCTGGATGCCGTAGGCGTCGGCGATGGTGATGCCTGCGTGCCGGCTGGTGAGCGGCTCCACGACGCTGCGCTCGCGCAGCGCGTCGTAGAGCTCGTCGCCGAGCCGCTGGATGAGGGTGGGGTCCATGGTGGGTTCTGTCCTTTGCTCTGTCTCGGGTGAATCAATCAATCGGTCAATCGGCTTCGTTCAGGAAGTCGCCGACCAGGCGGGCGAAGCGCGCGCTGTGCTCGATCTGCGTCCAGTGACCGCAGCGGCCGAACACATGCAGCTGGCTGCGGGGAATCCACTGGCTCAGCGTGAGCGAGGTGGCCAGCGGGATCACCTGGTCTTCGCGGCCGTGGATCAGCAGCGTCTCGTGCGGCAGCGCACGAATGGCGGCCTCCGGGCTCGCCATGGCATCGACCCAGCGCTGGCGCGGCGCGGGGAACATCGCGCCGAAGGTCTCCTGGAAGCCGGGCCGCGTGCTGGCCTCGTAGCGCAGCTGCGCGAGCTCGTCGGTGACGAGGGCGCGGTCGAACGCGAACACGTCCATGATCCGGCGCATGTTCGCGAACGAGGGCGTGTAGCCCCACACGGCGTCGAGCCCCGGCGTGATCGCGAAGGGCACGCCCACGCTGCCCATGAGCACCAGCCGGCGCACGCGGTGCGGCGCGCGGATGGCCAGCGCCAATGCCTGCGCACCGCCGAAGGAGTTGCCCACCACGTCGGCGCGTTCGATGTCGAGCGCGTCGAGCAGGTCGATCGCCTGCTGCACCCAGGCGTCCATGGCGTAGGCCGCGCCGGGCACGCGCTCGGTGAAGCCGAAGCCGGCCATGTCGGGCGCGATCACGCGGCGCGTTTGCGCGAGCACCGGCAGCACCAGCCGCCAGTTGGCCCACGCACTCACGCCCGGGCCCGAGCCGTGGATGAAGAGCACCGGCGCGCCCTCGCCCAGGTCGTGCACGTTGGTGTGGAACGCACCCGTGCGGATGCTGTTCGCGATTTCGGGGTTGCTCACCGCCGGGCCCTCACAGCTTGATGCAAACGTTGCGCAGCTCGGTATAGAACTCGAGCGAATGCACGCCGCCTTCGCGGCCGATGCCCGACGACTTGGCACCGCCGAAGGCCGTGCGCAAATCGCGCAGGAACCAGCTGTTGACCCAGCAGATGCCGACCTGCACCTGCTTGGCCACGCGGTGGGCGCGGCCCAGGTTCTCGGTCCACACGGTGGTCGCCAGGCCGTAGTCGGTGGCGTTGGCCAGCGCGATGGCTTCTTCCTCGGTGTCGAAGGGCGCGATGTGGCAGCAGGGGCCGAAGATCTCCTCGCGGATCACCGAGGCCGTCTCGGGCAGGCCGGTCCAGATGGTGGGCTGCACCCAGTGGCCCTCGGCCAGCACGCCGGACATCGACGGCACGCCGCCGCCGGTGACGACGGTGGCGCCTTCCTTCACGGCCTTCGCGTAGTACGACAGCACCTTCTGCTGGTGCTCGCGCGAGATCAGCGGGCCGATGCCCACGCCGGCTTCTTCCGACGGCCCCGGCTTGAGCGCCTCGGCCCTGGCCTTGAGCGCCGCGACGAACTTGTCGAAGATGGGCCGCTGCACGTAGACGCGCTCGGTGCCCAGGCAGACCTGGCCGCAGTTCTCGAAGGCCGAGCGCGTGATGCCGGCCACGGCCTTTTCGAAATCGGCGTCGGCGAACACGATGCCGGCGTTCTTGCCGCCCAGCTCGAAGGACACGGGCCGCACGCCCTTGGCGGCCGCGCCCATGATGGCCTCGCCGGTGCGCGTCTCGCCCGTGAAGGTGATGCCGTCCACGCCCGGGTGCGTGGTGAGGAACTCGCCGGCCGAGTCGGGCCCGAAGCCATGCACCACGTTGTAGACGCCCGGCGGAATGCCGACCGCGTTCATCACCTCGCCCAGCAGCGTGGCGGTGGCCGGTGTTTCTTCCGAGGGCTTGACCACCACCGTGTTGCCGCAGGCCAGCGCGGGGCCGACCTTCCAGGTCATGAGCAGCAGGGGCAGGTTCCACGGGCACACGACGCCGATCACGCCCAGCGGCGAGCGCACGGCGTAGTTCAGCGCCTGCCCGCCGTCGGGCGTGGCCATCTCGAAGCTCTCGGTGGGCACGTTCTTCACGATGTCGGCAAACACCTTGAAGTTGGCCGCGCCGCGCGGGATGTCGACGTGCGAGGCCAGCGCGTGCGGCTTGCCGGTGTCGGCCATCTCGGCCGCCAGGAAGTCGTCGAAGCGCCGGTTGATCTCGTCGGCCACCGCATGCAGCAGCTCCGTGCGGCGCGCGACGCTCATGCGGCCCCACTCGCCGTTCAGTGCCGCGCGTGCGGCGCGCACGGCCGCATCGACCTCGCCGCGGCCGGCTTCGTGCACCTTGCCGATGACGCGGTTGTCCACGGGCGCGCGGTTGTCGAAGGTCTTCGTCGTGGCGACGAACTCGCCGCCGATGAAGTTCATGAACTGTTTCATCGCACCGTCTCCTTCAGGTCACCACGCTCAGGAAGTTCTCGTTGAGCTTGCGGTCGTGATAGAAGATCGCGCGCCCGAGTTCGTCGTCGGTCCACACCAGCGGCGGCTTGTCGGGATAGAAGATGTAACCGCCCGAGAACACCTCGTTGCGGTTGCCGCTCGGGTCGAAGAAGTAGATGGTTTCGCCGCGCGTGATGCCGTGGCGCGTGGGGCCGATGTCCAGCGACACGCGCTTCTTGGTGATGATGTCGGCCGCCTTGAGCACCTCGCCCCAGTTGTCGAGCAGGAACGAGGCGTGGTGGAACTTGTTCTTCTCGGGATGGCGGATGAACGCGATGTCGTGCGGCTTGGTCGAGCAGGTGAGAAAGGCCGCGATGTACATGCGCTCGGGGCCGGCCACCACGCTCTCGGCCAGCTGGAAGCCCAGCACCTCGGTGAACAGCTTCATGGTGCCGTCGAGGTCGTCGCCGTACAGCAGACAGTGGTCGAAGCGCGAGGGCGCCATGCCCTTGAGGTCGTCGGGGTAGACCTCGGGGTTCTCGTAGGGCATGCCGTTGCCGACCTTCTCCTTCTCGGCGAAGAGCTCGATGGCATGGCCGGTGGGCACGGTGAAGCGAAAGCGTTGGCCGGTGCGCAGGTGCTCGCCGGCTTCGATCCACTGCATGTCGGTGGCCAGGCCGCTGGCCTTCAGGTCGGCCGCGAGCCGGTCGAGCGTGGCGGGCGAGTCGACGCGAAAGCCCATGAAGTCCATGCCGGCCTCGTCGGCTTCGCGCAGCACGACGCTGTGGTGGTCGTGCTCGTCCCAGGCCTTGAGGTAGATGCGGCCCTGCGCATCGCGCCCGGTTTCGATCAGGCCCAGCACGTCGCGGTAGTGCGTGAGGGCGGCCCCGAGGTCGAGCACGCGCAGTTGCACGTGTCCGGGGCGAATGACGCCAGTGAGTGCCATGGAAGTCTCCTTTGGTGGGTGAGGGAAAGGTTCAGGTGGGGGAACGGGGAACGGCGGGCTGCGACGCGAGCAGTCGCCGCTCGATGCAGCGCGCCAGCTTCTCGACAGCGCGCAGGGCCAGGTCGCTCTGCGGGTACGCGCGGCACGCCAGCACGTAGCCCTGGGCTTCTTCTTCGGCGCTGACGTGGCAGCGGCTCATGCGCTCGCGGCGCACGGCGCCCGACTCGATGCGCACCTTGCACACGCCGCAGCCGCCGCCACGGCAGCCGACCGGGATGCCCTTGCGGCCCAGCTGCTCCATGCCGCCGAGCAAGGTCTGGTCGGCGCGGCACAGGTAGTGCTCGTGGGTGTTGCCGATGGCGACAGAGAAGCTCATGACCGGCTCCACGTCACAACGCCTTGAAGAGCGGGCTGCGCGGCGCTGCAGAGGCCGCATCGGCAGCGGTGAAGAATTTCTCGGTGTAGATGTCGCGCTCGAACAGGCGCCCCTGCATCAGCGTGGCGATGCAGGCCTCGGTCATCGGCGGCGGCCCGCACAGGTAGGCCTTGTGGCCGCGGAAGTCGTTCGCGAAGTGGGCCTTCAGCGCCTCGTGCGCAAAGCCGCGCGCCCCATGCCAGTCGCTGTCGGCCGGCAGGTCGGACAGCACGGGCACGTAGGTGAAGTTGGGGTGCTGCTCGGCGAGCTGCTCGAAGAGCGCGCGGTAGTACAGCTCTTCGGTGTTGCGCGCGCCCTGCACCAGCGTGATCGGCAAGGTGCAGCCTTCGGCCAGCAGGTCGAGCACCATCGACTTCGGGCTCGACAGGCCCGAGCCGCCGGCCACGAAGATCATCGGCAGGCCGGCCGACTTGCGCACGAAGAAGCGACCGTTGGGTGCGGTGAAGCGCAGGCGCTGGCCCACCTGCAGTGCGTCGTGCAGCCAGCCGGTGGCGCGGCCGTTGGGCACGCGGCGGATGTGCAACTCAACGAGATGGTCGTCGGGTGCGTTGGCGATCGAGAAGGCGCGTGCGCCCTCCACGCCCGGCACGTGCAGCATCACGTACTGGCCGGCCTGGAACGGCGCCGGCCGGTCGGTGCGCAACCACAGGCCGCGGATGGTGGGCGTGAGCATGCGGGCCTGGACCAGCTCGGCGTCGAAGTCTTCCAGCGGCAGGAACTGCGCGTCGGGGTCTTCGTCGATCTCGGCCTCGATGACCAGGTCGGCCTGCGCCATCGCGCAGCACGCGAGGATCTTGCCGTCGTCGCGCTCGAAGTCCATGAGCGCGAAGTTGGACGCGTCGCCATGCTCGCACTCGCCTTCGAGCACCTGCACCTTGCAGGTGCCGCACACGCCGTGGCCGCAGGCGTGGGGCAGCCACACGCCGGCGCGCAGGCAGGCGTCGAGCACGGTCTGTCCGTCGCGCGCCGCCACGGCCTGGCCGAGCGGCTCGATCATGATCTGGAAGCTCATGGCAAGGCCCTCCTTCCTGTGCTCAGCTGAACGAGCCGCCGATGCCCGTGAGCCCGGGCGTGCGAAAGCGCAGCGCCGACTTGTGGACCAGGCCGTTGTCGGCCAGCGACTTCGCCGCGTCGGGCGCGAAGGGTTTGCCGGAGTCGAACCATTCGACCTTCGACCAGTCGACCTTTTCGAAGTCGGGGTGGCTGCCGTACACGCCGGGCAGCACGTCGCTGACGAGCGCGCCGAAGGGCATGGCCGCGGGCAGCGGCAGGCACACGGAGGCGCAGAAGAGCAGGTGGTCTTCCCAGCCGATGTAGAGCAGGCGGTTGCCGTGGAAGCGGTCTTCGCTGTCCATGACGGTGCCGGTGTAGCCGGGGGCGAGTGCAACAACAGACATGTCGGTCTCCTTGTTTCGGGGTGAGCGCCGCCCACACCGTGCGTAGGGCACGGCGGGAGCGCGAGGTCGATGAGGGGTGGTGGGGCCGGGTGCTCAGGCCACCTTGGGCTCGGCCGCCGACAGGTCCTGCCCTGTCCAGCGTTCCCAGTTGGCCTTGTCGGGCGAGGTGTTGAACTCGCCGTTGTCGGCGCCGACGTTGATGTGGTAGTAGTCGAGCACGGCCGCCAGCGGGTTGAAGCCTTCCACCGTCGGGTCGGTGCCCTCGGGGAAGCAGTTGCCCTGGTAGATCTGGTGCACCGGCAGCCAGGCCTGCACGTACTTCTCGGGCTCGCCGTCGAACACGTCCTTGCAGCCGTCGGAGCAGAAGTGGTACTTCATGCCGTGGTAGCTGCTCTCGCGGTAGCAGATCTTGGTCGGATCGTCGGGCTCGGTGAAGGCCATCGGGATCTGGCAGGTCTGGCACAGCATGGGCAGCGTGTTGTTGAACCAGCGCCTGCCCTGCTTCTCCTGCTCGGCCAGCCACTCGAAGCGCGGGCGGTACAGGCTGTCGAAGGTCTCGGGGTACTTCTCGGCCAGCCAGCTCATCTCGTCGGGCTTGGGTGCCCAGACGTTGAAGTTGGCGGCATGGCCGTAGTTGTTGAAGATGGCCCAGGCTTCGTGCGAGATGCGGCTCTTTTCCTTCGAGGCGACCTCGTGGTACTTGGGCATGCGGATGCCGTAGCGCGCCAGGTCCTCGAACAGCGCGCCGCCGTTCTTCTCGAAGTACATCTCCCAGGCCTCGGACCAGCTCATGACGCGCTTGGGCAGCATGTAGTCCATCATCATCGCGACCAACGTGAGCAGTCGGTAGCCGCGCCAGAACCACTTGTCGACCCACTTCTGCACGATGGGCACGTTGTCCGGGTCCTGCTCGAGGATGAACTTCACCACTTCCAGGCCCAGCGTCATGTGGCGCGACTCGTCGCTCTGCGCCGAGAAGCCGAAGGTGACGGTGGCCATGTCGCCGTTGTAGGCGGCGCCGCTCATGAAGGGCATGAACAGCAGGTTGGTCAGCACGTACTCGAACGAGAACGAGATGGCGGTGATGAACTCGAAGGGCCCCGCGCTCATCGCGTCCTCGAAGTAGCTCTTGGGCACCGACAGGTACCACACCCGGTCGTGCATGTGCTGCGGGTCGTGCAGGCCGTGGAAGTACTTGTTGAAGTGGCTGATGGTGTGGAACTGCGTCTGCGCATGGCGCAGCTCGTCGATCGACTGCATCTGGCAGGCCACGCGCGCACCCACGCCGCGCAGCGAACGCCCGGCCATGGCATAGCCGCGGTGCGCCGCGTACTCCAGCGGCGAGACGCCGGTGAGGAACAGCTTGAGCGTGTTCAGGTAGCGCGGATCGCTGATGTTGAACTGGCCGTTGTTCTGCTGGAACGCATCGATGATGGCGTAGAGCTTCTTCTCCTTCTCGCCCTGGAACTTCCAGTAGGCGTCCATCGTGAGGCGGAACGGGTCTTCCCACTTGTCCCAGTCGTGGATCTTGATGCCCTCGAACTTGTCGAACGGGAACACGTCGTCCATCGACTGGTAGGTGGTCTCCCAGCCGAGGCCGCGCGTCATCATGGCGTAGCGCTCCTTCAGGCCGAGGCGCGGGGTCGTGGGGGTCTTTGCTGCTGCTTGGGTGGTCATGGCGTTGTCCTTGGTCGTGATCCGGTGAGGCCTGTGCTCAGGCGCCCCAATGGAGGGTGAATTCGTCGTCGGTCTCTTCGATGCTTCCGGACAGCGAGATCAGGCTCAGGTGCAGTTCCTGCAGGTCCCAGCGGCGCCCGACCAGGGCTTCGACGCTCTCGCGGCGGATCACGAGGCGGCCGGGCGCATCGATCTTCACCATCGCGGGGTACTCGGTGACGGTGGCCCCGGGGTTGTCGGCCACGATGGCCTCGACGATGGCGCGCGCGGCCTCGCCGGTCTGCAGCGCGATGAAGACGGGCGGTCGGGACACTTCGGCGGTGGCGGTGGTCATGGGGTGGTCTCCTTGGTTCGATCGATTCGGTCGTCAGGCGGCAGCGCCGGTGCGCACCAGGCGGGCCACGCGCGCGTCGAGCGCGGCGTGCAGCGTCTTGAGCACCTCGGCGCCTTGTGCGCCGAGCGCCAGCGCGGCCAGCGGCGCCAGCGCCTGCACGGCCTGGTCGCGCCAGCTCGCGTACCACTGCGCGAGCAGTTCGGCGTTGGCGGGCGACTCGTCGGCGGCGGTCTTCAGCGTGGCGTCGACCCAGCGCACGTTCTCGTCGAACCACTCGTTCATGAACTCGGTCAGCATCGCCAGCGCGTTGCCGGTGGCGGCGCTGTGCGCGTTCACGTAGTGGCGGTAGATCAGCGGGTACAGCAGGCCGTCAAGCACGAGGTTCTGGGCCACGAACACCTCGAACCAGTCCTTGGTGACGAACAGGTTTTCCATCAGGCGGCGCACGCCCTGCCAGGCCGGGTGCGCAAGCCAGGCCTCCTTGCCGGCGTCCAGCGCGCGGCCCGAGTTGGCGTCGATCTGCAGGCCGACGCGCGAGAGGTACTGCGCGATGCCCAGGCGGTCCATGGCCGCGTAGATGAAGGGCTGCGTGATGGCCGTGCCGTAGCCGTAGCCGCAGCAGTAGCTGTGGTTCATGTTGGCGCCCCACTCGTAGTGGCGCAGCGGCACCAGCACCTGCTGCAGCGACTCGCGCACGCCCGCATCGGCCTGGGCCAGCAGCTGGCGCTTCTCGGCGAACTCGAACTGGCGGTCGGCGCCCTCCTGCTGGCGCGCGCGGGTCATGGTGTACACGCCGTAGTAGTAGTGGCGCGGGTCCTTGAAGCTGTACCAGTCGGCCATCACGAGGGCTGTGCGGCGCTTGTCGTACAGCGCGTGCTGCGGGTCCCACAGCGGCCGGTAGTGGAAGTTGGCCGTGGGCTGCATGTCCAGCGTGGCCTCCTGGTAGCGCGAGGCCGGCTTGTCGCCGAGCCGCCGCGCCACATGCGAGAAGGTCTGGCGGATCGGCCGGATGTCCGAGGTCTTGATGTCGACTTGCACGGGGTGTCTCCTTGGTTGTCGCGGGAAAAAAATGCGGGGTCGTCAGTGGTCGATGCCGGGCGCGCCGAAGCGCCACTTCATGCGCTCGAAGTCCAGCCGCGCGCCCTCTTCGGTGCTCAGGTGGCGCACCGCGTGGCGCGCGCAGAACTCGCGGAACTGGTCGAACTGCAGCACCAGCTCCACGGCCAGCTCGGGGTCGCCGATGGCGAACTCGAACTCCACGAAGCGCGTGCCGCGCGTGCCGGTGACGCGCACGAAGCACGGCTGGCCGGTCATCTGTGCGGCGCTGCCGCTGCGGGGGTCGGGCTGCATCGAGGGCATCACTTGTTCAATCCATCAACAGGTGGACGGCACCAGCGCCGCCCGGCCTGATAAGGGCAACGGGCGTGCCAGCGTGGCTAAGTGATTGATTTGCATGGGCCCACTGCGCCTGCGGGCCCGAAGCACCGGGAAGTCCCGGATGCTGGTTTGATCATTTGCTGCAGTGCAGCTTGATCAAATGGTGAAAACCGGAAAACGCCGGCCGGCGTCCACTCAGGACGTCGGCAGGCCTTCCTTTTTCAGCCGGTAGGCCAGCTGCGGGCGCGTGATGCCCAGCAACCGCGCGGCCTGCGACAGGTTGCCCTTGGCGCGCTGCATCGCGGTCTGCATGAGACGCTGCTCGAGCGAGGCGATGTCGATGTTCTGCTCCAGCACGCGCTGGCACAGCGCATCGAGCTCGCTCGCATCCGCGCCCGAAGCCGAAACGCCCGTGGCGACCTTGCCGCTGGCGTCGAGCTGGTTGTCGGGCGGCGCGCCCGGCGGCTGCATCCACAGGTGGCAGGCCTCGATGTCGCCGTGGTCGGGCGCCAGCAGCACGGCGCGCTCGATCACGTTCTCGAGCTCGCGGATGTTGCCGGGCCAGGCGTGCTTGTGCACGTCGAGCGCGGCCTTGTCGGTCAGGCCGCGCAGCTTCTTGCCGTACAGCGCGCTGTACTTCTCGACGAAGCGCGCCACCAGCGCCGGGATGTCGGCGGTGCGCTCGCGCAGCGGCGGAATCTGGATCGGGAAGGTGTTGAGCCGGTAGAACAGGTCGGTGCGGAACTTGCCGGCCTGCATGGCCTGCTGCAGGTTGACGTTGGTGGCGGCCACGATGCGCACGTCGACCTTGGTCGGCTGCTCGGCGCCCAGGCGCTCGACCTCGCCGGTCTGCAGCACGCGCAGCAGCTTGACCTGCGCGGCCAGCGGCAGGTCGCCCACCTCGTCCAGAAACAGGGTGCCGCCGTGGGCGCGTTCGAAGCGCCCGGCGCGCGCATGGTAGGCGCCGGTGTAGGCGCCCTTTTCAACGCCGAACAGCTCGGCCTCGATCAGGTCGGCCGGGATCGCCGCGCAGTTGACGGCAATGAAGGGCTGCTTGCCGCGCGGCCCGTTGTCGTGCAGCCAGCGAGCGAACACTTCCTTGCCCACGCCGGTCTCGCCGAGCAGCAGCACGGTGATGGCGCTGTCGACCGCGCTGCGCATGAGTTCGAAGGCGGCGCGAAAACCCGGCGACACGCCGACCAGCTTCTGGTCGTACTCGCGGCGCGGCTGCAGGCGGCGCAGGTGCTGCAGGCCGAGGTTGAAGTCGATGAGCTTCTCGGCCACATGGTGCTGGCGGAAGTACTCCAGGTAGTGCTCGTCGTTCCACGCCTCGGCCGGTTGGCCGACGATGCGGCAGCGGCTGTCGCCCATGCTGGTGCATTCGACTTCCTTGAACACCACGAGCCGCCCCATGAAGGCGGTGGTGTAGCCCGAGGCATAGCCGATCTGCGACCAGCACTGCGGGTCTTCCCCGTAGCCGAAGTCGGCCACGTGGGCTTCGCATTCCCAGGAGTTCTCCCAGAGGAATTCGCCGTAGAAATGCTTGGTGGCCACGTCGAGGTCGACCTGCACCTTCTGCACCGAGACGATGCCCTCGATGGAATGCAGGCGCGGCCCGAGCATGAAGGCGTCTTCGGCGCGCATGCCGGCAAGGCGCTCGCGCACGGCCACCTCGCCGTCGCGCAGGCCGGAAGCAAAACCCATGCGCACCAGCAGGCCGCGCGCACGCTCGATGCCCAGCGAGTCGAGCAGTTCGCGGCGCAGTTCGGCGAAGGCCCGGGCATGCATGAGCAGCATGCGCTGCTCGTCCAGCCAGATGTGGCCCGAGCCGGCGCTGAAGCGCAGGAGAGAAAGAAGTTCTCCCACCATGTCCCCTTTACTTGTCTGGAATCCGTTCCTCCTACATTCTCCTGCAAGGACGGACGACAAGGCTGCTCAATCAACAGGCAACGTGGTGCGAAGCCGCGCCAATGCTCGCTCTGCTGGCTCGCCTCCTCAGGCAACCCACAGAGTTATGCACAGAAAGAACGAACAACTGTCATCAAGTTGACTTGGCTGCGACGTAGCCCTTGAACTGCTCGCGCAGCTTGGTCTTCAGCAGCTTGCCGGTGGCTGTATGCGGCAGGCTGTCGACGAAAGCCACGTCGTCGGGCAGCCACCACTTGGCCACGCGCTGCGAAAGAAAAGTGAGCAGTTCCTCGCCCGTGACCTCTGCGCCTGCACGCTTCACGACGATCAGCAGGGGCCGCTCCTGCCACTTCGGATGCGCGATGCCGATCACCGCGGCCTCGGCCACGGCGGGGTGCGCGCTGGCCGCGTTCTCCAGGTCGATCGACGAGATCCACTCGCCGCCCGACTTGATGACGTCCTTGGCGCGGTCGACCAGCTGCACATAACCGTCGGCGTCGATGTTGGCCACGTCGCCGGTCGGAAAGAAGCCCTCGGCGTCGAGCACGTCGCCGCCTTCGCTGCGGAAGTAACCGCTCGCAATCCACGGACCGCGCACATGCAGGTGGCCGAAGGCCACGCCGTCGTGCGGCAGGCGCTGGCCGTTCTCGTCGACGATCTTGAGCTCCACGCCCCACACGCCACGGCCCTGGCGCATCTTGACCGTGGTCTGCTCATCTTTCGGGAGCGCGAGGTGCTTGGGCAGCAGGTTGCCGATCACGCCGATGGGGCTGGTCTCGGTCATGCCCCAGCCTTGCACGAAGTCGGCGCCGAAGTCGCGCTCGAAGCGCTCGATCATGGCGCGCGGCGTGGCAGCGCCGCCCACGCCAATGCGCTTGAGGCCGATGGCGCGGGTGTCGATCTCGGGGTGGGCGTCGAAGTACTGGAACAGCATGAGCCACACGGTGGGCACCGCCTGCGAGAAGCTCACCTTCTCGTCGCGCATGAGTTCGTACAGGCTCTGGCCGTCCAGGTGCGGGCCTGGCATGACGAGCTTGGCACCCACCATCGGCGCCGAGTACGGCATGCCCCAGGCGTTGGCATGGAACATGGGCACGGCCAGCAGCAGCGTCATCTGCGAGCACACGCCGAAGGTGTCGGGCGCGCATTCCATCAGCGAATGCAGCACGGTGGAGCGGTGCGAATACAGCACGCCCTTGGGGTTGCCCGTGGTGCCCGAGGTGTAGCAAAGCGACGAGGCGGTGCGCTCGTCGAACTCGGGCCAGGTGTAGTCCTCGCTCTGCGCGCCGATGAGCTCGTCGTAGCACAGCAGGTTCGGCACGTCGATGCTCGGCATGTGGGCGCGGTCGGTCATGGCGACGAAGGCGCGCACGCTCTTGAGCTTGGGCGCGAGCTTCTCGACCAGCGGCGCAAAGCTGGTGTCGAAGAACAGCACCTTGTCTTCGGCGTGGTTGACGATGTAGTCGATCTGCTCCGGAAAGAGCCGCGGGTTCACCGTGTGCAGCACCGCGCCCGAGCCCGACACACCGTAGTACAGCGCCAGGTGCCGGTACGTGTTCCACGCCAGCGTGCCCACGCGGTCGCCGGGCGCCACGCCCAGCGCCTTCATCGCATTGGCCACCTGCTTGGAGCGCCGCTGCACCTCGCGGTAGTTGGTGCGGTGCACCGGGCCTTCGACGGTGCGACCGACGATCTCGACGTGAGGGTGGAAGGTGGCCGCGTGGTCGATCAGCGACGAGATCAGCAGCGGGCGGTCCTGCATCAGTCCGAACATGGTGGTGTGTCTCCTGTGGTTCTTTTGAGCGTGCGTCTGCGAAGGCTACTTCACGGCAATCGAATCGCCCATGGGCTCGAACTCCTTGCCGTTGAACTGCACCAGCTGCAGCGTGTTGAACGGGAAGTAGTCGGTGGCCGAGGTGTTCAGCGCAATGCCCGGCAGCAGCATGCCGGTGCGCATGTTCTTGAGCGTGGTGGCCTGCTTGAGCACGTTCTCGCGCGTGAGGTTGTCGCCCGAGGCCTTGAGCACGGTCTCCATGGCCTGCGCCACGCCGTAGCCGTACACGCCGGCGGCGTTGTTCACGTCTTCGTTGGGTGCGTACTTCTTCATGAAGGCCAGGAACTCCTGCGTGGCCGGGTCGTTGGCCCAGCGCGGCTGCGCGGCGTCCTTGAAGAAGGCCATGGCCATGATGCCCTTCGACTTTTCGAGGCCCGCGGGCTCCAGCGTCATCTTCACGTAGGCCGACACGTAGGTGAGGTACTGCTGCTTGGGCTTCCAGCCGATGTCCCAGGCCTTGCGGATGGCCTGCGCGGCAAAGCGCGCGGTGGCGAAGTTGACGAACACATCGGCGCCCGACGACTGCAGCTTGATGATCTGCGAATCGACCGTCGGGTCGGCCACCTCGAACGAGGCCTCGGCCACCACCATCGAGGCCTTGTCGCCCAGGCCCTTCTTCAGGCCCTTGAGCAGGTCCTTGCCGAAGTCGTCGTTCTGGTAGAGCACGGCGATCTTCGCGTTGGGCATCGTCTTCAGGATGTTCTTCGCGTAGAGGCTGCCCTCGCCCTCGTAGCTGGGCATGTAGGGCGTGGTCCAGGGGTAGGCCTTGGGGTCGTTGAAGCGGTCGGCGCCCACGCCCAGGAACAGGTGCGGCACCTTCTTGGCGTTCATGTAGCGCTGGATCGCGGCATTGGAGGCCGAGCCCAGGTTGCCGTACACGGCGAGCACTTCGTCCTGCTCGACCAGCTTGCGCACCACCTCGGTGGTGCGCGGCGGCGTGTACTGGTCGTCGTAGCTGATGAGCGTCACCTTGCGGCCGTTGATGCCGCCCTTGTCGTTCACCATCTTGAAGTAGGCCTCGTTGACCTTGCCGACGATGCCGTACGACGACACCGGGCCGCTGTAGGGCATGGCCATGCCGAGCTTGATCTCGGTGTCGGAGGCGCCGGTGTCGTACTTCTTCTGCGCGAGGGCCGCGCCGGCGGTGAACAGGAGGGCCGCGCCGCCCAGGGCGGCGGCCAGTCGAACGATGGAGGTCATGGAAACTTCAGTGGAAACAAAAAGGGGAAATGAACAGCGGGCCGACAGCGCGGCCCGCGTGACGTCGATCAATCGCCGAGCACCTTGCCGAACGGCTCGTAGCGCGTGCCGTTGAAACGCACCAGCTGCATGCGCTCGATCGGGTAGAAGTCCGTCGGCGAGGTCTTCACCTCGATGCCCGGGTAGAGCATCGGCGGGCTGTACTGCAGGTTGGCCGCCACCTTCATGATGTTGGCGCGCGTGAGGTCGTCGCCCGCCTTGCGCAGCACCTGCTCCAGCGTCTGCGCCGACGAGTAGCCCAGCACGTTGAGCGAATCGCTCAGGTCGCCCGAGGGGTAGTACTTGCTGAACCAGGTCTTGTAGTCCTCGTACTCCTTGGCGCCCTTCCACATGTCGTCGGCCGGGTCGCGCAGGTAGGTGGCCGAGATCACGCCCACCGCGTTCTCGGGGCCCGCCGGCTTGATCACCGCCGACACCGACACCGACACGCTCGACAAATACTGCGTGGGCTTCCAGCCGATGTCGGCCGCCTTGCGGATCGCCTGCGCCGCGAACTTGGGCGTGGTGATGCTGAAGAAGGTGTCGGCGCCCGAGGCCTTCAGGTTGACCATCTGGCTGTCGATGGTCGGGTCGGTCACCTCGTAGGTCGACTGCGCCACGATCATCGTCTTGGCCTTGTCGCCCAGCGCCTCCAGAAAGCCCTTCAGGAAGTCCTTGCCGAAGTCGTCGTTCTGCATGAGCACGGCGATCTTCGCGTTGGGCTTGGTCGAGAGGATGTGCTGCGCGTAGATCTTGCCTTCGGTCTGGTACGTGGGCTGCCAGCCCATGGTCCAGGGGAAGGCCTTCGGGTCGCCGAAGCGCGTGGCGCCCGTGGCCACGAACAGCTGCGGCACCTTCTTGGCGTTCATGTAGCGCTGGATGGCCAGGTTGTGCGCCGTGCCCAGCGGGCCGAAGAGCACCAGCACCTCGTCTTGCTCCACCAGCTTGCGCGCCTGCTCCACCGTCTTGGAGGGGTTGTAGGCATCGTCCAGCGAGATGAACGTGACCTTGCGGCCGTTGATGCCGCCCTCGGCATTGAGCTTGGCGAAGTAGCCCGCCGCCGCCTTGCCGATGGTGCCGTAGGCCGACACCGGGCCCGAGTACGGGACGATGTGGCCGATCTTGATCTCGGTGTCGCTCGCGCCCGGGTCGTAGCGCTTCTGGGCCTGCGCCGTGAAGGCCGTGGCGAGGCCGAGCGTGGCGGCCAGGCCTGCGCCGAGCAGGCGGCGGCGCGTGCCGGGGCGGGCGGAAAAGAGGGAACGTGTCATGGTGTTGTCTCCGTCGTTCTCGTGAAAAAGAAGCTGCGGCCGCGGGCCTCTTGCCGGCCTCGTGTCGGTCTCTTGCGGACCTCGTGCGGCGTTCGGGCTGGATGGTAGGCAGCACCCCCTGCGCGTCACATCGTCGGAACGGACGATTGAGAGCGGCTGAGGGTTGCCCCTAGCATGGGTCTCGACACGGAGACACACCCACCGCCGCGCAACGCGGCGCGCACCGAAGGCAAGCACCGCATGGACCTCACGCTCAATCCCCGCTACGAAGCCTTTCGCGACGAGCTGCGCGCGTTCCTGGCCATGCACGGCCACCGCTCGGCCTTCGCGCGCACCGCCGAACGCCCCGACGCCGACGCCCTCGCGTGGCAGCGCCTGCTGCTGGACCACGGCTACGCCGGCCGCACCGTGCCGCGTGAGTACGGGGGCCACGGCGCGGCGCCCGACGTCATGGCGTCGCACCTCATCACCGAGGAGTTCGCGCGCGCCGGCGTGGCGCCACCGCTGGGCAACCAGGGCATCTCGATGCTGGTGCCCACCTTGCTCGAGCTGGGCAGCGAGGCGCAGCGGCGCGAATGGATCGGCCCCACGCTGCGCGGCGAGGTGGTCTGGTGCCAGGGCTACTCCGAGCCCGGCGCGGGCTCCGACCTGGCCTCGCTGCAGACGCGCGCCACCGAAGACGGCGGCGACTTCGTCATCAACGGCCAGAAGATCTGGACCTCGACCGCGCACGTGGCCGACATGATCTTCTGCCTCGTGCGCACCGAACCCGGCGCCGCGAAGCATGCGGGCATCAGCTACCTGCTGTTCTCCATGAAGACGCCCGGCATCGAGGTGCGCCCGCTGAAGACCATGACGGGCCACGCCGAGTTCAACGAGGTCTTCTTCACCGACGTGCGCGTGCCGCAGCACCAGATCGTGGGCCAGCGCGGCGACGGCTGGAAGGTGGCCAACGCCACGCTCAAGCACGAGCGCGGCTCGCTCGGCAACCCCAACCTCACGACCCAGCGCTACCAGGAACTCGCCACGCTGATGCAAGCCGAGACCGTCGACGGCACGCGCCTCATCGACCAGCCCGTGCTCCGCGACCGCCTCATGCGGCTGCAGGGCCAGGTGCTGGCGCAGAAGTGCCACGGCCTGCGGCTGCTCACGGCCGCGGCCACCGGCGAAGACCCGGGCCTGGCCGCGCTGGTCGTGAAGCTGCAGGGCTGCGAGCTGCGCCACCAGCTGGCCGCGCTCGCCATCGACGCACTGGGCGAGCTGGGCCTCCTGATGCCCGGCAGCGCGCACCTGCGCGCCCAGGCGCTCTGGCAGGAGCGCTACATGTTCGACCTGGGTCTGATCATCGGCGGCGGCACCGCGCAGATCCAGAAAAACATCATCGCGGAGCGCGGGCTCGACATGCCGCGCGAACCGCGTCTTGCCTGATCGACTGGAAGGAACTGCTCCATGGAATTCGCCCTCTCCGCCGACCAGAAGCTGCTGCAGGACAGCCTGCGCCGCGCGCTCGAACGCGCCTGCCCGCTCGACCGTGTGCGCCGCGTCGCGGCCGACGACCTGCCGCTGGACCGCGAGGTCTGGCGCACGCTGTGCGAGGTCGGCGTGCCGGCCCTGCTCGTGCCCGAGGCCTTCGGCGGGCTCGGCCTGTCGCTGCTCGACGCCGCGCTGGCCGCCGAAGAGCTGGGTCGCCATGTCGCTCCCACGCCCTTTCTCGGCACTGCCGTGCTCGCACCGCTCGCGCTGCGCGAAGCCGGCAGCGCGGCGCAGCAGGATGAATGGCTGCCGCGCCTGGCGGCAGGCGAATGCATCGCCGGCGTGGCCATCGCCGAAGCCGTGGCCGGCGCACGCGATGGCGCCGGCGTGACGGCCAATGCCAACGGCACGCTCGACGGCAGCGCGCTCTTCGTGCTCGACGCGGGCGCCGCCGATGTGTTCATCGTGGCCGACCGCGCGGGTGGCCTGTACCTCGTGCGCGCCGATGCACAAGGCCTCACGCGCGGTGCGCTGCGCAGCATCGACGCCACGCGCCCGCTCGGCGAACTTCACTTCGCACAGGTGAAGGCTGAGCGGCTTCCCAACGCCAGCCCCGCCACACTCTCGCGCCTGCGCAGCGCGGGCTGGGCCCTGCTCGCCGCCGACACGCTCGGCGCGGGCGAAGCCATGATCGGCCAGGCCGTGGCCTACGCCAAGGAGCGCCGCCAGTTCGGCCGCGTGATCGGTTCCTTCCAGGCCGTGAAGCACCTGTGCGCCGAGATGGCCGCCGCACTGGAACCCGGTCGCGCCCTCGTCTGGTACGCGGCGCATGCCTTCGACGCACTGCCCGAAGAAGCGGCGCTGCTCGCCGCCCATGCCAAGTCGCACCTGAGCGAGACTGGCACCTTCGTCGCCCGCACCGCCACCGAGGTGCACGGCGGCATGGGCATCACCGACCTGCTGGGCCTGCACTACTGGTTCAAGCGCATCGGCTTCAACCGCCAGCTGCTCGGCGGGCCCGAGCGCGTGCGCCACCTGGCCGCCGAAATGCAGGGCCTCGTCGCCGCATGACCTCCCAACCCATGACCACCACATCACCCGCCCCCCGCATGCTCGAAGGCCTGCGCATCGTCGACCTCACCACGGTGATCTTCGGCCCCTACTGCACGCAGATCCTCGCGGACCTCGGCGCCGAGGTGATCAAGGTCGAGCCGCCTGAGGGCGACAGCATACGCATCATCGGCACGCCGCCCGTCACGCCGCTGATGAGCCCCGTGCACCTGCGGCTGAACCGCGGCAAGCGCTCGGTCGACTGGGACCTGAAGAGCGAGGACGGCCGCGCCGCGATGCGTCGCCTCATCGAGACCAGCGACATCTTCATCCACAACGTGCGCAGCGACGCCATCGCGCGCGCGGGCCTGTCGTACGACGACGTGCGCGCCATCCGCCCCGACATCGTCTACGTGCACTGCACCGGCTTCGACCAGCGCGGGCCGTACGCCGCGCTGCAGGCCTACGACGACATCATCCAGGCGGCTTCGGGCATCGCCTCGCTGCCGCCCAAGGTCGACGGCAACCCGCAGCCGCGCTACGTGCCGATGACCATGGCCGACAAGGTCTCGGGCCTGCACGCCGCGTACGCCGTGCTCGCCGCCGTGGTGCACCGGCTGCGCACCGGCGAGGGCCAGCAGGTGGAGGTGCCAATGTTCGAGTCGCTCGCCAGCTTCAACCTGGTGGAGCACCTGTGCGACAAGACCTTCGTGCCGCCCACCGGCCCCGCGCTGTACCCGCGCCAGATCGACCCCATGCGCCAGCCCATGCGCACGCGCGACGGCTACATCGCCATTGCGCCCTACCTGGACGACCGCTGGCTGCGCTTCTTCGAGGCCGCCGGCCACCCCGAGGTGCTCGAAGCGCCCGAGCTGGCCGACAAGGCCCTGCGCCGCAAGCACATGAGCCGCATGTACGAGGCCGCCGCCGCCATCCTGCCCGAGCGCACCACGGCCGAATGGCTCGACATTTTGAAAAAGGCCAACGTGCCCGCGATGCGCGTGAACGACATCGCCGACCTGCCCGACGACCCGCAGCTGCAGGCCGCCGGCCTTTTCCGACAGCGCACGCACCCGACCGAAGGCGCGTATCTTGAAGTGCGCCCGCCGGTGCGCTTCTCGGGCTATGCCTACGCCGACCTGTCGCACGCCGCGACGCCCGGCCAGCACAGCGCCGAAGTGGCGCGCGAGCTGGGCGTGACCCTCATGAACGAACGAAAGAACGCCGCATGACCATGACTGTCTACGACGCCGTCGCAAGCCGCCGCTCGGTGCGCGAATTTCTCGACCGCCCCGTGCCCGCCGACACGATCCGCCGCGTGCTGCAGGCCGCGCTGCGCGCACCCTCGGGCGGCAACCTGCAACCGTGGCACCTGCATGTGGTGGGCGGCGAGCGGCTGGACGACCTCAAAGCCCTCATGCGCACCCGCGTGCAGGAAACGCCCGGCGGAGAAGGCAGCGAGTACGACATCTATCCGCGCGAGCTGGTCGCCCCGTACCGCGATCGCCGCTTTGCCGTGGGCGAGGCGATGTACGCGCGCCTGGGCATTCCGCGCGAGGACAAGGCCGCGCGCCTGAAATGGTTTGCGCGCAACTTCCAGTTCTTCGGCGCGCCGCTCGCGCTCTTCTGCACCGTGGATCGCCGCATGGGCCCGCCGCAGTGGTCCGACCTGGGGATGATGTTGCAGAACGTGATGCTGCTGCTGCGCGCAGAGGGCCTCGATAGCTGCCCGCAGGAGTGCTGGGCCATCTACCCGCAGACCATCGGCCGCTTCATCGACCTGCCACCCGAACGCATGCTCTTCACCGGCATGGCCATCGGTTATGCCGACCGCGACAAGCCCCTCGACGCGCTCGAGACCGAGCGTGCGCCGCTGGACGACGTCGCCGAGTTCATCGGCATCTGAAGAAAGCAGTTGCACATGGACGATTGGGAAAGCGCCTGGGCGCCGATGGTGGCGCGCGTGGGCGAAGACTTTGCGAACGGCGTTATCCGCTGGGGCGTCGACATGATCGAGGCCGGCGCGGTGCGCCGCTATGTCGAGGTGCTGGAGTTCGACTGCCCGCTGCATCAAGGCCCAGATGCAGTGGCGCCATCGACCAGCCTCGCCAGCCTCACGCTGCCGCCGATGTGGGCCCCGGGCCAGCCGCCCGTGTTCACCAGCGACGCGCGCAACGCCGAGCCCGAGCGCAGCCCGCTCAAGGGCACGCGCCCCGAAGGGATGCCGTCCACCACCGCCTACATGGCGACCGACTACGAGGTCGACTACCTGCAACCCGCGCGCCTGGGCGACCGCCTGGGCCGGCGCGGCAACCGGCTCGTGCGCTGCGAGCCCAAGGCAACCAAGGTGGGAAAAGGCGCCTTCACGACGTGGGAGTACGACATCGTGAACCAGCGCGAAGAGGTCGTGGCCCGCTGCCGCTTCGGCATGTACCACTACCTGCCGCACTAGCGAACAGCCCCCCCGATTCAGTGCGGCCTCCCGCACTGGCGCGCTGCCACCCGTGCGCAGGGCACTGGGTGCTTCCCGCAGCGAAATCAAGGAGGAGGCCGCAGGCCGGGGGACATTCGCGGAGGGAAGTACCCGGTGACCTGTGCACGCGCCCTGAACAACGAAAGCAGAGCAACAAGATGAACTGGCAAGAGCAACGCCACTGGAACGAAGTCAACGAGGGCGACCCCTTGAACCCCGTGCCCTTCCCCCTCACCGTCTACCGCCTCGTGATGGCCGCCGGCGCCAACCGCGACTTCAACGCCATCCACCACAACACCGAGCACGCCCAATCGACCGGCGCCCCCGAGATGTACGCCAACGTGATGCTGCTGCAGGGCATGTGGGAGCGTGCCATTCGCGAGTACATCGGCACGGCCGGTGTGCTGCATGCCATCCGCGGATTTCGCATGAAGTCGTTCAACACCGCGGGCGACACCGTCACCGTGCGCGGCCAGGTCGAGCGCAAGTGGATCGACGACAGCGCCGACGCCGCGCATCGCCATCGCCTCGACCTTCGCCTGTGGAGCGAGAACCGCCACGGCGTGTCCGTCGGCCCCGGCCTGGCCGTCGTGAGCCTGCCACTCTGACATCACACCCAGACAGAAAAACCATCGGAGACAAGACAGACATGTACAGCAGCAGATTCACCCGCCGCCAAGCCCTCGCGCTGGCCGCCGCCCTGGTCACGAGCAGCGCCTTCGCGCAGCAGCCAACCTGGCCCGACAAACCCATCCGCATGATCGTTCCCTACGCGGCAGGCGGCGGCACCGACGTGTTCGCGCGCATCGTCGCCGAGGGCCTGGGCAAGCGGCTCGGCCAGAGCGTCATCGTCGACAACCGCCCCGGCGGCAACGGGCAGATCGGCATCACCGCCGTGCAGCGCGCACCGGCCGACGGCTACACCGTGCTGTTCTCGCTCACCTCGATCATCCAGAACCCGCTGCTGTACCCCAACGCCGGCTTCGATCCGTTCAAGGACTTCGTGCCCGTGTCGGAAGCGGGCCGCCTGCCCATCGTCTTCACCGTGAGCAACAAGCTCGGCGTCGACACCCTCGACGGCTTCGTCAAGCTCGCGCGCGCCGCGCCCGGCAAGTACTCGTACGGCTCCTACGGCAACGGATCGAGCGCCCACCTGTACGCCGAAGTGTTGCAGGACGCCGCGGGCATCCAGCTGCTGCACGTGCCCTACAAGGGCGAAGCGCCGGCCATCACCGACCTGCTCGGCGGCACCGTCGACGCCGTGTTCGTCTCGGCCAAGGGCGTGGGCCCGCACGTCGCGGCCGGCAAGGCGAAGTCGATCGCCGTGGTCGGCACCGCACGCGCCCCGCTCGCGGCCGGCGTGCCCACCTTCAAGGAACAGGGCTTCGCCGGCATGGAGTCGGTCGGCTGGTTCGGCATCTACCTGCCCGCAGGCACGCCGCAGCCCATCGCGCAGCGCCTGTCGACCGAAGTGGCCCAGGTGGTGCAAAGCCCCGAGCAGGCCGCGCGCATCGAAGGCCTGGGCGTGATCCCGGTCGGCAGCACGCCCGCGCAGCTCACCGCCACCATGCGCGCCGACCATGCGCGGTGGAAGCAGGTGATCCAGGCCAAGAACATCAAGCTCGATTGAGACCGCACGCCATGACACGTCTTTCTTCTTCCACGCTCGGCTTCGCACTGGCTGCCTTGCTCTCGCTGCCCGCCGCCGCGCAACAGCCACCCGCCGACTACCCCTCGCAACCCGTCACGCTCGTCGTGCCCTTCCCCGCCGGCGGCATCACCGACAACATCGCGCGGCTGGTCGCGCAGGAACTCGGCACCGCCTGGGGCAAGCCCGTCGTCGTCGACAACCGCGTGGGCGCCAGCGGCACCATCGGCGCCGCTGCCGTCGCGCGCGCCCCGAAGGACGGCCACACAGCCCTCTTCACCATCACCACGCACGTGCAGATGCCCGCGCTGCAGCGCAAGCTCTCGTACGACGCGGTGAAAGACTTCGCGGCCGTGTCGCAGATCGGCATCTCGACCTCGGCCCTGGTCGTGACGCCCGACGTGCCCGCCAAGACGCTGGCCGAACTCGTCACGCTGCTCAAGGCCGAGCCCGGCAAGTACTCGTACGGCTCGACCGGCGTGGCGACCACCTCGCACATCTACGGCGAGCTGTTCAAGAAAGAAGCTGGCGTCGACATGCCGCACGTGCCCTACAAGGGCGCCGCACCCATGGTGACCGACCTGCTCGGCGGCCACATCCGCGTGGCCGTGCTCGACACCGGCACCGCCCTGCCCTACCTGCAAAGCGGCAAGCTGCGCGCGCTGGCGGCACTGGGCACGCAGCGCTCGGCCACGCTGCCGCAGGTGCCGACCTTCCAGCAGGCGGGCTACGCGGGCTTCGAGCCCTATGCGTGGATTGCGCTCTTCCTGCCGGCCGGCACGCCGCAGCCGCGCGTGGACAAGATGTCGAAGGCCGTCGCCGCCATCATCGCCAAGCCCGAGGTGCAAAAGAAGATGCGCGACATGAACATCGAACCCGTGGGCAGCACGGCCGCCGAGTTCGCCGTGGTGCTGCGCCAGGACGCCGACACCTGGAAGCGCGTGATCGACAAGACCGGCATCCGCCTGGAGGACTGACCGATGACGCCCCCTCCCCTTTTTCGCGGCGCCCTCGAAGGCGTCAAGGTGCTCGACCTGTCGTCCGTGGTGCTCGGCCCGCTGGCCAGCCAGATGCTGGCCGACATGGGCGCCGACGTCATCAAGGTCGAGGCGCCGCAGGGCGACCTGGCCCGCTCGGTCGGGCCCGCGCGCCACAAGGGCATGTCGTCGCTGTACCTGTCGTGCAACCGGAACAAGCGCAGCCTCGTGCTCGACCTGAAGCAACCCGCCGCGCGCGAGGTGCTCGACGCGCTGGTGCGCGGCAGCGACGTGCTCGTGCATTCGGTGCGCACCGACGCAGCGGCACGCATCGGCATCGACGCGGCGCGGCTGCATGCGCTCAACCCGCGGCTGGTGAGCGCGCACGTCAAGGGCTTCTCGGACGAAGGGCCGTACGCGGGCCTGCCGGCCTTCGACGACATCATCCAGGCGGCCTCGGGCCTGGCGCAGCTGCAATCGATCTACACCGGCGAGCCGCGCTACATGCCCGCGCTCGTGGCCGACAAGACCACGGCGCTGTACGCAGCGTATGCCATCGTCACCGCGCTGTTCCACCGCGAACGCAGCGGCCAGGGGCAGGCGGTCGACGTGCCGATGTTCGAGACCATGACCGCCTTCAACATGGTGGAGCACCTGTGGGGCCACACCTTCCAGCCGCCCATCGACGACATGGTCTACGGCTCGATCCGCTCGGGCGTGCGCAAGCCCTTTCGCACGGCCGACGGCTACATCGCGCTGGTGCCCTACACCGACGCGCAGTGGCTGCGCTTCTTCGAAGTGGTGGGCCGGCCCGAGCTGCGCGAGGACGAACGCTTTGCCACGCTGGCCGCGCGCGTGCGCAACCACACGGTGGTGTTCGGCGAACTCGAACGCGCCACCGGCGCGCGCACCACGGCCGAATGGGTGTCTGCTTTCCGCCAGGCCGACATTCCGGCGATGCCGATCCAGACGCTGCAGCAGCTGCCCGACGATCCGCAACTGAAAGCCAGCGGCCTGTGGCACGACGCCGAGCACCCGACCGAAGGCACGCTGCGCTTTCCCGGCGTGCCGTTCACGCTGTCGGCCACGCCGGGCGGTGTGCAGCGGCTCGCGCCGTCGCTGGGAGAGCACACGGACGAGGTGCTGGGGGAGTTCGGGTTCGAACGCGCGGCGGTCGATGCACTGGTGACCGCCGGCGTGGTGGCGCGGGCCTGAGGTCTATTCGAGCTTCAGGTTCATGTCCTTGATGAGCCGCGACCACAGCAGGTTCTCTCTGCGCACCGCCGCCATCAACTCACCCGGCCCTTCACCCGAAGGCTCCAGCCCCAGGCCGATCATGCGTTCCTGCAGATCAGGCTGCGCCACGGCCTGGCGCACCGCGCCGGCGAGCTTGTCGATGGCCGGCTGCGGCGTGCCGGTGGGCGCGAAGAAGCCCCAGAAGCCGCCGTGCTCGTAGCCCTTGAAGCCCTGCTCGGTGAAGGTGGGAATCTGCGGCGCGAGCGGCATGCGACGCGTGCCGAACACGCCCAGCAATTTCGCGCGGCCCGACTTCGCGTGCGGCAGCGCCTCGCCCATGGTGACGAAGCCGCCCTGCACCTGGCCGCCGAGGATGTCGATCATCAGCGGCGCACCGCCCTTGTAGGGCACGTGCGTCATCTGCAGGCCTTCGTCGCGCATCAGCTTCTCGCCGTAGAGGTGGCCCGACGAGCCCTGCCCCGCCGAGCCGAAGCTCAGCTTGCCGGGCTGCGCCTTGGCCATGGCGACGAACTCGCGCATGCTCTTCGCGGGCACGCCCTCGCCCACCGCGAACACGAGCAGGCCGTAGTTCGACAGCGACACGGGCGCGAAGTCCTTGAACACGTCGTAGCCGGGCTTGGCCATCAGCAGCGGCGCGAGCACGAAGGAGTTGACGGCGAACAGCAGCGTGTGGCCGTCGGCCGGCGCCTTGGCCACGAAGGACGCGGCGATGGCGCCGTTGGCGCCGGGCTTGGGGTCGATGAGCACCGGCTGGCCCAGCGGCTTGGCGATGCGTTCGCCGATGGTGCGCGCGATGCCGTCGACCAGCCCGCCGGCGGCCGACGACACGATCACCTTGATCGGCTGGGTCGGGTAGGCGTCGGCCGCCTGCGCCTTCGGCAGGGCTCCGAGCGCAGGGGCCAGCAGTCCGCTCGCGCCCCATTGCGCGAATCGACGTCGTTGCAGCATGGAAAAAGTCTCCTGTTGGTTTTCTTGACGATGAAAGTCGTTCAGCCCGCCGCGCCCCACACGGCCAGCGCATCGAGCGCCTCGACCGTGCGGCCATCCACCCGCAGCGGGTTGACTTCGAGCGAGACCAGTTCGGGGCCGAGCGCGAGCGCCGCGTTGCCGATGGCGGCCACGGCTTCGGCGATGGCGTCGCGGTCGGCCGCGGGCGCGCCGCGCCAGCCGTCGAGCAGGCGCGCACCGCGCAGCTCGGCCAGCATGTCCTTCACCTCGGCGGGCGTCACGGGCAGCAGGCGCAGGCTGGTGTCGCGCAGCGCCTCGACCCAGATGCCGCCGAGCCCCACGGCCAGCGCCGGGCCCCACTGCGGATCGCGCACGGTGCCGACGAACAGTTCGAGCCCGCCCTGACGCATCGGCGCGACGAGGATGCCGTCGATCTCGGCCTCGGGCCGCGCCGCGCGCACGCGCGCATCCATCGCCTGCCAGGCGGCGCGCACCGCGTCGGCACCCTGCAGGTTCAGCGCCACGCCGCCGACCTCGGTCTTGTGCGCGATCTGCGCCGAGGCGATCTTCAGCACGACCGGGCCGCCGAGTTCCTGTGCAATGCGCGCGGCCTCGTCGGCGCTGCGCGACAGCCGCACGGGCACCACGGGCACGCCGCGCTGCGAGAGCCAGTCGAGCGTTTCGCGCTCCGAACGCAACGGCTGCGAGGGTGGCGTGGCCGGCACAGCAGCAGCGACACCTTGCGCGTCCTGACGCCGGCGCAGCGTTTCGGACCAGCGATGCACCGCACCCGCCGCGCTCATCGCGTGGTGGATGCCGCAGGCGATGTGGCGGATGCCGGTCTCGGCGATGAGCTCGCGCGACCGCTCGCTCACCTGCATCACGTAGTGGCTGCAGACGATGGCCGGCACCGGGCTGGCGGCCAGGCCGCGCGCCACTTGCGCCAACACGGCGCGGTTCAGCGGCGTGTCGTTGGCCGGCGCGTTGGGCACGTCGGCCACGACGATGGCGGCGCCCAGCGCGGGGTCGCGCACCAACGCTTCGAGGGCATTGCCGAACAGCTCGGGCTGCAGCATGGCCGCGCCGGTCACGTCCAGCGGGTTCTGCGGCGTGCCGTAGCCCGGCAGCACCTCGCGCAGCGCGGCCTCGGTGCTGGGCGCAAGCGGCGTGAGCGCCAGGCCTTCTTCCTCGGCGCGCTCGGCAAAGATCTCGCACATGCCGCCCGACATCGACACGGCCGCCAGCCCGCCGGCCGCGAAGGGCCCGGTCATGCTGGCGAAGGCGGCGGTGAACACCAGGTCTTCGATGGAGCGCACGCGCATCAGGCCCAGGCGCTGGCACATGGCGTCGAACACGCGGTCGTCGCCCACCAGCGAGCCGGTGTGGGCCTGCGCGGCCTGCGCCGTGATCTCGCTGCTGCCCATCTTCAGCACCACGATGGGCTTGGCCACGGCCAGCGCGCGCTCGGCCGCGGCGGCAAAGCGCTGCGGGTCACGCACGGTCTCGGCGAACACGGCGATGGAACGCGTGTGCTCGTCGTCCACCAGGTAGTCGATGACCTCGGCGATGTCGATGTCCGACTCGTTGCCGGTCGACACCATGCGGCTCAGGCCGATGCCGTGCACCTGCGCCATGAACGACAGCTGCCCCGCGAGCGCGCCGCTTTGCGACACGATGCCCAGCGTGCCCGCCGGCAGCGGCTCGCGCAGCGAAGCGGTCCACACGGCCGAGCGGTCGACGAAGTTGACGAAGCCCAGGCAGTTCGGCCCGAGGATGCGCAGGCCGCGCGACCGCGCCTTGGCCGTGAGCTGGCGCTGGCGCTCGCGGCCCTCCTCCCCGGCTTCGGCGAAGCCCGAGCTCAGCAGCACGGCGTTGCCGATGCCCGCGCGCTGCAGGTCGGCCAGCGCGTCGTCGAGCGCATCGGCCGGCACCATGAGCAATGCGGTGTCGACCGGCTCGCCGATGGCCTCGGCCGAGGTGGCCGCCGCCATGCCGTGAAAGCTGCCGCCGCGCCGGTTCACCGGGTAGAGCTGGCCCGCGTAGCCCAGCGTGCGCAGGCTGGCGAGCGCCGCGTTGGACCACACCGAGCGCTCGGTGGCGCCGACGAAGGCGATGGCCTTGGGGTGGAGGAAGCAGTGAAGAGAAGAAGAGGACGAAGAAGTCATGGCAGCAGGAGGGAAGGTCGGATTCAGTCGTCGAGCTTGATGCGCAGGTCGCTCACGAAGCGCTTCTCGTCGGCGTAGGTCTTGTGCGCCCAGGCCGTGTAGGCGGGGCTGTCCATGTAGAACCTGACGTAGTCGTTCAAGTCGAGCGTGCGCAGGAACTCGGGGTCGTCCACGGCCTTGCGGAAGGCCTCCTGCAGCGCCTGCACCACCTTCGGGTCCATGCCGCGCGGGCCGGCGATGCCCCACGAGCCGTTGGCCACCACGTCGTAGCCGAGTTCCTTCACGGTCGGCACGTTCAGCCGCGTGGGCGAGCGCGCTTCGTTGAAGGTGGCCAGCAGGCGCACGCGCCCGCCCGCCACGGCGGCGCCGAAGCCGGCCTCGGAGACCGCGTCCACATGGCCGCCCATGAGCGCGTTGTACAGCTCGGCCGCGCCCTTGAAGGGAATGAAGTTGAACTTCACGCCGGCCAGCGCGGCCAGCCGCTCCATCGACACGTGCGAGGTGCCGCCGCGCCCGGTGGTGCCGTACGACACCTCGCCCGGCTTGGCCTTGCCCGCGGCCAGCAGCGCGTTCAGGTCTTTCCACGGCGCGTCCTGGCGCACCGTGATGCCCAGCGTGGCGGCCGTCACGTTGGCCACGTAGGTGAAGTCGGTGGCCGGGTCGTAGCTCACCTTCTGCAGGTGCGGCAGCCGGTACAGCGAACTCAGCATGAGCGAGAGCGTGTAGCCGTCGGGCGCGGCCTTGCGCGCCATGGTGGTCGGCGCCAGCGTGGCGGCCACGCCGGGCTGGTTGAGGATCACGATCTGCTGCTTCAGCTCGCGCGAGGCCGCCAGCGCCAGCGCACGCGCCTGAACGTCGGTGGCGCCGCCCGCGGGGTACGGCACCAGCAGCGTGATCGGCTGCTTGCCGAACAGGCCCTGGGCGCGCGCCAGGAAGGGCAGCGCGGTGCCCGCGGCGGCGAGCGCCGCGCCGTGGATCAGGCGGCGGCGCGCCGGGTCGGTCGGGAAGGAATGCATGGCTTGTCTCCGGTCGGTCGAACAGTCGAATCGTTCGTTCTTCGGCGATGGTCGCGCGCAGCCCTTGGCCGGTCACCGTCGCTTCGGACGACTTTGGCCGCCAGGGCGCTTTCGATCCCGTCGCTTCCGACGATGCCGGCGCGGCGCGTCCCTTCCATACTCGGCGCACAACAACGAACCGACCGACGGAGACCGCAGTCCATGGACCTCACCCAGCCCCTGCACAAGGCCCTGCAGGAACGCCCCGGCGCCACCGCCCTCGTGTGCGGCGAGCGCCGCAGCACCTTTGCCCAGTTCGTCGACCGCGTGGCGCGGCTCGCGGCCGTGCTGCAGTCGCTAGGCCTGCAACCCGGCGACCGCGTGGGCCTGTTGGCGCTGAACTCCGACCGCTACGTGGAGTACCTCTACGCCACCTGGTGGGCGGGCGGCGTGATCAACCCGGTCAACATCCGCTGGAGCGCGCGCGAGGTCGCGTACTCGCTGGATGACTGCGACACGCGCATCCTCCTGTCCGACGCGCACTTCGGCGCCGTGGCGCAGCAGCAGCGCGAACTCTCGCGCTCGCTGAAGACGCTGGTGCATTTCGGCGACGGCCCCGCGCCCGACGGCATGGCCGACGCCGAAGCCCTCATGGCGCAGGCGCAGCCCGTGCCCGACGCGCGGCGCGGCGGCGCCGACCTGGCCGCCGTGATGTACACCGGCGGCACCACCGGCCTGCCCAAGGGCGTGATGCTCACGCACGGCAACCTCTACACCGGCCAGCTCTCGGCCAACATGGCCGCCACGCGCCCCGCCGAAGCCGTGGGCCTGAACATGGCGCCCATGTTCCACGTGGGCGGCACCGGCCTCACGCTGCAGCTGATGATGCGGCTGTGCACGCAGGTCATCATTCCGGCCTTCGACGAAGTGAAGGTGCTCGAGGCGATCCAGAACGAGCGCGCCAGCGAGACCTTCATGGTGCCCACCATGCTCAAGCGGCTCATCGAGCACCCGCGCTTCGGCGAGTTCGACACCACGCCGCTGCAGCTGGTGCTGTACGGCGCCGCGCCCATCGACGATGCGCTGCTGCTGCAGGCCATCGACAAGCTGCCGCGCGCGGGCTTCTGCCAGCTCTACGGCATGACCGAGCTGTCGCCCGTGGTCACCGTGCTGCCCACGTGGTGCCACCACCCCGACCAGCCGGCCGCGCGCCGCCGCTCGGCCGGGCGGCCCGTGCCCATCGCCGAAGTGCGCATCGTCGATGCCGAAGGCCGGCCCGTGCCGAACGGCACCGTCGGCGAGATCGCCGCGCGCGGGCCGATGGTGATGGCCGGCTACTGGAACAAGCCCGAGCAGACCGCCGAGGTGCTCCGCGATGGCTGGATGCACACCGGCGACGGCGGCGTGATGGACACCGACGGTTTCGTCTACGTGGTCGACCGGCTCAAGGACATGATCGTGAGCGGCGGCGAGAACATCTACTCGGCCGAGGTCGAGAACGCCATCACCCAGCTGCCGCAGGTCTCGATGTGCGCCGTGGTCGGCGTGCCCGACGACCAGTGGGGCGAGCGCGTGCATGCCGTGGTCGTGCTGCGCGCCGGCGAAGCCCTGAGCGCCGAGGCGCTGGTGGCGCACTGCAAGACGCTGATCGCCGGCTACAAGTGCCCGCGCAGCGTGGAGTTCCGCGAAGAGATTCCGCTGTCGCCGGCGGGGAAGATGCTCAAGTACAAGCTGCGCGAGCCGCACTGGGAAGGGCGCGCGCGCAAGGTGGGGTGACGCGCCGGCGGGTGTGTCTGGGTGTGTACGGGTGTGTTTCACCTGCTTGGGGTATGGTGGCGGGCCGCCACCTGCACCCACTGCGACATGCACCGCCGCCTCCTCGCTCTCGCCCTGCCCTGCTTTCTGCTCCTTGGCCTGTCGCCCGCCTTTGCGAACGGCAGCCTGCAGTGCGACGGCCGGCCGTACGCGGTCGAGATCCAGTTCAGCCTCTCGACCGGCCAGCTGACCGAGCTGATCGTGGCGAACACCGCCTCCGATGCCGGCGAGACCGAACGCTTCAGCCTGCAGCAGCGCTTCGTCGACCATCGCCGCCAGTTCATGCGCGCGCGCGGCACCGGCCTGGACCGTCCGCAAGTGGCCGTGGCGCTGCGCGTGGCCGGCGCGACGGGCACGCTCAGCTACCGCGGCACGCAATACGAGCTGCGCTGCAACTGGACCGCGCTGGGCTGACCCACCCTGTCGTGCGTTCACGCTTCGCATGCCGCAAGACCGCACCCTTCTCTATGCCGGACGCGGGTTCGAGGTGGCGCATGTGCGCCTGCACGCGCCGCAGGGGCCGGCGTGGAGCGACCTGTACACCGTGGCCTCGCCGCGCGTCGTCTTCCCCATCGGGCGCACGCGGCTCGACGTGCGCTCGGGCGAGCACACCTGGTTGACCGACGCGCTCACCGCCATCCGCTTCGGCGACGCCACCGCCTATCGGCTGCGGCCCGAGACCGCAACCGTGCGGCACAGCCTCGTGGTCAGCGGCCAGGCATCGGTGAGCCCGGCCCACGGTGAAAGCGCGGCGGGCGTGAGCGTCTGCCTGCTGACGCCGCAGGCGCTGTACCGCATGCACGCGGCACGGCGCCAGTTGCCGGACACCGACAGCGCACAGGCCGCGGCCCTGGTGGCCGCGCTCGTCGCCGAGCTGGGCAGCGCGCCGCACCAGGCGCCCTGGCATGGCGCCGTCGCGCGCGCACGGCAGCTGCTGCTGGCCGAAGGCGGCGGCCCGGGCGCGCGGCCTCCGCTCTCGCTGGACGAACTGGCCGAGGCCGTGTCGCGCTCGCCCTTTCACCTGGCGCGGCGCTTTCGCCAGCAGACCGGCCTGAGCCTGCACCAGTACCGCCAGCACCTGCGACTGGCCTCGGCGATGGAGCGGCTGGCCGACGGCGAGCGCGACCTCGCCGGCCTCGCGCACGACCTGGGCTACTGCAGCCAAAGCCACCTGGGCGCCGTGTTCCGGCGCGGCGTCGGCGTCACGCTCGGCGAGGCCCGCCGCGTGCTCGGGCCGGCCGGCGCACCCGCACGAATCTGATAGCTTTCGCGCCGCCCGGGCCACAGACTGGCCCGATGACGACATCGCCTCGCACCCTCTGGACCGGCGCACTCGCCGCGCTGGCCGCCGCCCTCATCGGCAGCGCCTGGCAGCTGCTGTCGCGCCACGGCGTGACCGCCACCGCGCTCGGGCCGATGGACCTCGCGCTGCTGCGCTACGGCATTCCCGCGCTGCTGCTCAGCCCGCTGTGGCTGCGCGGCAGGCTCGTGCCGCCGGGCGCATCGCGCGGCGCGCTCGTGCTGCTCGTCGTCGGCAGCGGCCTGCCCTTCGGCCTGCTGGTGCTGGCCGGCGCGCAGTGGGCGCCCGCCAGCCACATGGGCATCTTCATGGCCGGCAGCCTGCCGCTCTTCACCGCGCTGGGCGCGTGGGTCTACCGGGGCGAGCGCGTGCACGGCCTGCGCCTGCTCGGGCTGGTGGGCATCGCCGTCGGCATGGCCGTGTTCGCGGCGGGCAGCTTCGGCGAGGGCCTGCGCCAGCAGCACTGGCGCGGCGACCTGCTCTTTCTGCTGGCGGCCTTGCTGTGGACCGTCTACTCCCTGGCCTTCGGCCGCTGCGGCATGAGCGCGTGGCAGGGCGCGGCCTTCGTCAACGGTGCGTCGACCTTGCTGCTGTTGCCGCTGCTGTGGCTCGCCGGCCCGCCGCGCCTGTTCGCCGCGCCATGGACCGACATCGCGATGCAGGCCGCAGGCCAGGGCGTGGTCGCCGGCCTGCTGGGGCTGGTCGTCTACGGCGTGGCGATCACGCGGCTGGGCGCCGCACGCGCCGCACTGTCGTCCGCGCTCGTGCCCGTGCTGACCACGCTCGGCGCGGCGTGGTGGATGAACGAGCCCGTCACGCGCCCCGCGCTGCTGGCGCTGTCGTTCGTGGTGCCCGGCGTCGTGCTCGCGAGCGGCGCGTTGCGGTGGCGGGTGCCGGTGCCACGCGACAACGAACGACAGGCCCCGGGGCAGAATGCGGCGGCGTCCTTGCCCACTTCCGAAAGCACTCGCCCATGAAGAAAAAGATGAATCGCCTTCGCACCGCCGCGCTCGTGGCCGCCTCGTTCGCGTCGCTCTTCGCCTTCTGCGGCGCGAGCTGGGCGCAGCGACCGGAGCCGCAGCAACAGCCGCAAGCACAGCAGCAACAACCGCTGCACCGCAGCGTCGTGCGCGTGCCCACGCCCTTCGTCGAGAACGGCGCGCCCGTCACGCTCGAGATGGTCATCTACAAGCCCGAGGGTCCCGGCCCGTTCCCCACGGTCGTGTTCAACCACGGCTCCACCGGCATCGGCAACGACCCGGCCTTGTTCAAGCAGACCTGGGCCCCCGAGCGAACCGCCCGCTGGTTCACGCAGCGCGGCTGGCTCATCGCCTATCCACAGCGGCGCGGACGCGGCCAGTCGGACGGCCTGTACGACGAAGGCTTCACCGCCAAGCGCGAGCACTACAGCTGCGAACCGGCCATCGCCCTGGCCGGCTTCGATCGCGCCGTGGCCGACCTCGACGCCGCCGTCGCGTGGCTGCAGCGCGACCCCGACGTCGACACCCGCCGCATGGAAATCGCAGGCCACTCGCGCGGTGGCATCCTTGCCGTGGCCTACGCGGGCCTGCACCCCGACATGTTCCAGGGCGTCATCAACTTCGTCGGTGGCTGGATGGGCGACAAGTGCCCCGGCAACGCCGCCGACGCCATCAACCCCGCCACCTTCCGCCGCGGCGCGGCCTTTGCCAAGCCCACGCTGTGGCTCTACGGCGAGAACGACCCGTTCTATGCGATGTCGCACAGCCGCAAGAACTTCGAAGCCTTTCGCGACGCGGGCGGCAAGGGGCGCTTCGAGAGCTTCACGTTGGAGGGCGGTGCGAGCGGGCACGGGCTGCTCGGGCAGCAGGGGTTGTGGGGGAAAGAGGTGGAGGCGTATCTCGCGGCGCCTTGAGGTGGTGCGGCACCGTCGTGCGCTAACGACGCAGATCGGCGGCTGCGGCGTTCAGTTGCGCGATGAAGTCGGGCAGCGGAATGCGCGGGCCCAGGCTTCCGTCTTTCGCGGGGAACGCAACGCAGAGCTGGTCCCGGCCTTCCTCGCGATCGAGCAGCAGCAAGAACTGGCCGTCGAAACTCAGTTCCGCGACGAGGTGCTCGTGCGCCGTGTCGCTCAGGATGGTCGTTTCCCATTTCTCGTTTTTCATGTCTGCTTTGCGGATGAAAGGTGACGATGCCGTGTGCTGCGGGTTGAGGTTCAGCAGGGCCGGATGATAGGTCTGCAGGTCTGTAAATCCACCCTCGCACGAGCAGCACTGGCCATGGCTATACTGCGCCGGTCACGTCAACACAGGGCGTGATCGGGCTTGGACTCCCGTTGAAATCACTGCGACGTAAAAGCCGCAGCCACCCCGCAGGGTCTGCGGCTTTGTCGTTCGTGCTTCCTGTTTAGGCGGCTCGATGGGCGGGCGCGAGCCCGGCCGGTTTCACGCAAGTGGTTTCCCGGTAGTCCAACCCGTCGAGCCGCCGCCCCCGCTTGGACTCGGGTGCGTCGGTTTCAGCAAACCGAAACCCTTGGAGGCCATTCATGGCTGCATCTGCATCTCCCCGCGCGTGCGCGCACGCGTCTTCGCTTTCTGCATCTTCTGAAACCGCCAATGCCGAATCGCTCGCGCTGCAGGCGTGTGATGACGTCGACAGTCTGCATGCGGTGCAACGCGCCTACGCGTGCATCGAGAAGCTCATCGTTCCGCAGCGTGTGGGGGAGACGGAGGAAGGTAAGCGTCCCGTGAACCCATCTTGAATCAGCGTTAGGAGCAAAGGATGCTCGTGTCCACTAATACTTGGTGGACACGTGAACACTATCTCTCCTCAGCACACAGGCGATCGGCGGCGCCGCCGCCTGCACAGCGACGAATTCAAGGCCAACGCCGTTGCGCTGGCTGCGCAGCCCGGCATGTCGATGGCGGCTGTGGCGATGTCTCTCGGTATCAATGCGAACCTGTTGCGTCGCTGGGTGCGTGACGTGGAGATCCAGCCGCGTAGGCCCGAGCCAATTGATGTACCGAAGGCACTGCCTGGTGCCGCCCCAAACCCGGGAGTCAGCGGATTCGTGCCTGTGCAGTTGCCCGCGCCGGCTGAGACGCCTGCGCCTCCCGGCGACATCCGCATGGAGGTGCGTCGCGGCGCCGTGCACGTCGTGGTGACCTGGCCAGCCGCACTGGCCAGCGAGTGCGGTGCCTGGCTGCGAGATCTGCTGCGGTGATCAAGGTCGAGGCCCTCTGGTTGGCCGTCGAACCGCTGGACATGCGATCGGGCACCGAAGCTGCGCTGGCGCGGGTCGTGCATGTCTTCGGTGCCGCCAGACCCTACCACGCCTATTTGTTCGCCAACCGCCGTGCCAACCGGATGAAGGTTCTGGTGCACGACGGCATCGGGATCTGGCTGGCAGCCCGACGGCTGCACCAGGGCAAGTTCTTCTGGCCCCACGACGCCGCGCCCACGCTCAGCCTGAGCCGCCCCCAGTTCGACGCCTTGGTGCTGGGCCTGCCCTGGCAGCGCGTCGGCGAAGCCGGTGTGATCCACGTGATCTAGCGCAATTGCCGAAGTTGCTGATGTTCACCCCGGTGTCCTGGCGCATCATCACCTTCCGTGAGCGACACGGCCACCAACCTCGACCACCTGGATGCGCAGCAACTGCGCGAGATGGTGCGCTCGCTGATGGGCCGGGTGGAGGCCGGTGACCTGGAGATCGATCGGCGCGACCGCGAGATCGCGTTCAAGCAGGCCACCATCGACAAGCTCACGCACGAGATGGCCGTGCTCAAGCGGCTGAAGTTCGCCTCGAAGTCGGAAGCCTTCACCGCTGAGCAGAGGAATCTGCTTGAGGACACCCTCGACGCAGACCTGGCGGTGATGGAGTTGGAGTTGGAGCAGCTCACACAGGCCAAGGCTGTACCGCAGGGCAAGCAGCAGCCCAAGCGCCAGGCGCTTCCTTCCCATTTACCGCGTCGCGAGATCCACCACGAGCCTCACAACGTAACCTGCGCGTGTGGCTGCGTGCTCAAACGCATCGGTGAGGACGTCGCCGAGAAGCTCGACTACCAGCCCGGCGTGTTCACGGTGGAGCGCCACGTCCGCGGCAAGTGGGTGTGCGCCCGATGCGAGACGCTGATCCAGGCGCCGGTAGCGCCCCACATCATCGACAAGGGCATCCCGACAGCCGGGCTGCTCGCGCAGGTGTTGGTGGCGAAGTACCTTGATCACCTACCGCTGTACAGGCAGGAAGCCATCTTCGGCCGAGCGGGCCTCGCGATCCCTCGCTCGACGCTGGCCGCTTGGGTGGGCCAGTGCGGCGTTCACCTGCAGCCGCTGGTGGATGCACTCAGAAGCGAGATGCTCCGTAGTCAGGTGCTCCATGCGGACGAAACCCCCGTGGCCATGCTCAAGCCCGGCCACGGCAAGACGCATCGCGCGTACCTCTGGAGCTACTGCACGACGGCCTATGACGCACTACCCGCAGTGGTGTTCGACTTCGCCGACAGCCGCGGCGGACAGCACGCCCGGGCCTTCCTTCGGCTTGGCGGCGAGAACGGCTGGCGCGGCACCCTCGTGTGCGATGACTTCTCCGGCTACAAGGCGTGCTTCGAGCTGGGCGTCACCGAGGCCGGCTGCTTGGCGCATGCCAGGCGCAAGTTCCATGAGCTGTGTGCCAACCACGGCAGCCCGATCGGCGAGCGGGCCCTGAAGTTCTTCGGCGAGCTCTACGAGGTCGAGCGGGTCGTTGCCGAGTTGGCGCCGGAAGACCGCGGGCGCGTGCGCCAGGAGCGCTCACGCAAAGTGGCCAATGCGCTGCATCAATGGCTCACCGCGCAGCGTCAGAAGGTGCCCGAGGGCTCGGCGACTGCCAAGGCCATCGACTACAGCCTGAAGCGCTGGCTGGCACTCACGCGCTACATCGACGACGCGGATCTGCCCGCCGACAACAACCGGGTGGAGAACCAGATCCGGCCGATCGCGCTTGGAAGACAGAACTGGCTGTTCGCCGGTAGCTTGCGTGCTGGCAAGCGAGCCGCGGCGGTGATGAGCTTGATCCACTCGGCTAGGCTCAACGGGCTCGATCCCTACGCCTACCTGCGCGACGTACTAGAGCAGCTGCCGACGCACCCGGCTAGTCGGACCGCTGAGCTTCTGCCGCATCGGTGGCAGTGCCAGTCTCGCGATAGGATGACTCAATGAACAAGTCTGAAATCGAGAGGGAATTCTGGCGACTGTGTCAGATCGTCGACTCTGCGGACACCGTGGAAGCCGGCGTCCCCGATCTCGAGCCGCATCTGCTCGACATCTTGAACTTCGTCAATGCGAATCTCGATCAGCGAGAAGTGTTTGTTCGGTGCTTCTGCGCGCTAGTCGATGGCTCGCGAACTTACACAGATTGGATCGTGCTGTTCTGCATGCGAGAGCTCAGGTGGCAGGAGGTTCGTGATGCTGCGAATCTGCGGTTCGAACTCGCAGGCGGCACCAATGCCCCGAGGCTAATGAACTGGATCAGCCATATCAACTGGGCTTACGACGACGCTCCTTGGGAGGATGCGGCCTTCTTCCTCTACTTCTGGCAGAAAGAGCATCCGGGCGCACCTTGGCCGTGTCGGCCTCCCGGTTGATTCCTGAGGTTGTGCCGATTCATCTGACTTTGCCGGCCGCCAACCAGGCAACTGATGGCGACAGCCTGATCTACAGCTGTTGTCAAGGCGGGATCACCGTGCGCTTACGGAGGAAGTCTTTCCGACGCGGACTGAATTGGGGGCATTGGTGCGGCTGGTGAATGAGGAGCTGTTGCGACGGATCGAAGCGGCCGATGCCACGACTCAATCACTGCGTGCAGCTCTTGGTGAAGGCGGTGTGCAATGAACGCCTCGCGTTCCACCTCGACCGCGCGCGCGAATGTCAGTGCTGCGGTATGCCAGCAGATCAACTCAATCGCGAAACGGCGGCGGCGATTTCTGCCTCGCTCTTTGACAGGAACTGCTCGAACTCACGCATCCAGTCGTCTAGCGCTGGCTGAACACTCTCAGTCCACTGAATCTTCGCAAGAGGCCCTATCACCAGCACCGTACCGTCTTCTTTGCACACGTCAGATTCAATCGCCATCTGCTTGTCGTCGCCCCGGATATCCACCGTGATCGCGAGCTCTTCGCCATCAACACTCCGCCGGAAGGCCAGGTACGCCCTGAGCAAGAACGCTTCATTGCTGGTACATCTCACATCGCGAATCACGGATGAATCGCGCATCTCAATCTTCCCCGCGAACGTGGACAGTGTGGTGTGAAGACGAAGCCACAGGGCCTCAATGAGGGCTCCACGGGCGTGCAGCCTCTCGCGGCTCACGACAACTCCCAACGACGCAAAAAGCGGGGAGAACTTCTTCGACATCTCATCGTCCCGTTGCAAGGTCCCGCGATCAGCGTAGAGCGACCGTTCTGTGTCGAGATCGATAGATTCAATATCGTAGTCACCACTTTCCCAGATGGTGATTCGACCTATCGCTGTCGGTACATCAACATCCAGGCGTGCCGATGGATTGGCTGAAGGCTCGCTTTCGGTCAGTCGCATGTCGATGTTCTTTGGCCCCCGGGCTCGGTCTGCCTGAACCGTTTGAGCCCAGTCCACGAATCTTCTCAGCATCATTCTTCCAATGTGGGCACTCTGGCTCGCTCCTCGGAGCAGACCTCTGTCCGGTGCCGGTTCATCACTGTTCTTTGCCACTTCCCGCTTTGGCGCTCAGGGTGCCTGTTGATTTCCATGGAATCCTGACCCGCGATTTCCATCGAATATTGACCCACCCTCTTTGCGAGCCAGCCGGCTCAC